>NZ_JBEXXE010000008.1:0-275414 GCF_040630255.1 Streptomyces sp. NPDC005820 | reverse complement strand
GACGCGATGGGGGTCCCCCCGCTCGAGCGCAGCCGAGAGTGGGGGAGTCGTCAACTGACGACAACGCCGCAGACGCGCGTGCCACACCCCGCGACCCGCGGCATGATCCAAACGACAGGCCCTAGGCCGTCGCCCGGGTCTCGGCCAGGGGCAGCGGCGGCAGCGGCGGCCGGTACAGCCAGGCCTCGAACAGCTCGTCCAGGGGCTCCAGGGTGAACCGGGCCGCGTGGGCCGTGAACATGGCCGTCGTGACCGCGCCGCCCCGGTGCAGCCCGAGCCAGCCGCGCAGCATCCGGAAGAACGCCTCGTCGCCGAGCGCGCACCTGAGCGCGTGCACCGCGAGCCCGCCGCGCTGGTACAGCCGGTCGTCGAACATCGTCTTGCGGCCGGGATCGGCCAGCTTCAGGTCCTGCGGCCGCGAGGACAGCAACCGGTGTGCGGCGGCGGCGAGTTGCTGGGCGCTGCGACCGCCCGACCGCTCCGACCACAGCCACTCCGCGTACTTCGCGAAACCCTCGTTGAGCCAGATGTGCCGCCAGTCGGCGATCGACACGCTGTTGCCGAACCACTGGTGGGCCAGCTCATGCGCGACGAGCCGCTCCGAACCCCGCGCCCCGTCCACGTGGTTGACGCCGAACAGCGACAACCCCTGGGCCTCGACGGGGACATCGAGCTCCTCGTCGGCCACGACCACCGCGTACTCGTCGAACGGGTAGGGCCCGAACAGCCGTTGGAACAGATCCATCATCCCCGGCTGGCGCGCGAAGTCCCGCGAGAACTGCGGCAGCAGATGCGCCGGTATGTGCCCGTGCATCGGCACCCCGCCCAGACCCGGATCGCCCAGCAGCACCGTCTGGTACTTGCCGATCGACAGCCCGACCAGATAGCTCGACGTCGGCGCCGACTGCTCGTACACCCAGGTCGTCGTGGACGCCTTAGTGGTCCGGGTCAGCAGCCGGCCGCCCGCCACCACCGAGTACGCCGACGGCGTCGTGACCGAGATCAGATACGAGGCCTTGTCCGCGGGACGGTCGTTGCACGGGTACCACGAGGGCGACCCCACCGGCTGGCTCGCCACCAGCGCGCCGTCCGTCAGCTCCTCCCAGCCGATCCCGCCCCAGGGGCTCGACACCGGCTTGGGGTTGCCCGACCAGTGCACCTCGACCGTGAAGGCGGCCCCCGCGCGCAGCGCCTTCGCGGGACGGATGCGCAGCTTTCCGCCCCGGTGCGTGTAGTGCGGCTGCCGGCCGTCCACCCGGACCCGCCCGATCCTGAAGTCGGCCAGGTTCAGCTGGAATTCGGCCAGCGGCGCACGGCCCGCGATCGCGTTGATCCGGGCCGTGCCCGACAGCCGGTTCGGGCCGGGACGGTAGTCCAGCGTGAGTTCGTAGCGATGCACCCGGTAACGGGGATCGCCGTTGTCCGGGAAATACGGGTCCGAACCCATCGACTGCTGCACTGCCACTTCCGCGTCCGCTCCCTGCGCCGTACTCGAAGAACCACTCACCGGTGCACCGCCGCCCGCAGTCACCGCATGGCCCGCGCTCAGGGACGCCATGCCTCGATCGGGTTGCCCAGCCAGCGGGTGTCGTCCGGGACGGACTCCGCGGCCATGACGAGCGACGCGGGACCCAGGGTGGTACGGGCCCCGACCGTGCTGCCGGGCAGCACGATCCCGCCAGGGCCCAACGTGGCGCCCTCACGGAGGACCACAGTATCCGTCCGCAAGATCCGGTCGTGGAAGAGGTGAGTCTGCAGGACGCACCCGCGGCCCACCGTGGCCCCGTCCTCCAGTGTCACCAGATCCGCCTCCGGCAGCCAGTAGCTCTCCACCCACACGCCCCGGCCGATCCGCGCCCCGAGCCCGCGCAGCCACGCCGTCATCACCGGTGTACCCGGTACCGCGCCCGCCAGCCACTGCACGGCCACCACCTCGACGAAGGTGTCCGCGAGCTCGTTGCGCCACACGAAGGAACTCCACAGCGGATGCTCCCCGGTGCGGTGCCGCCCCACCAGCAGCCACTTCGCGACCACCGACAGCAGACAGGCCGCCACACCCGTGCCGAGCAGCACCAGCCCGCCCAGCAGCGGCGCCCACACCCCGAGGGCGCACAGCGCGGCCACCGTCAGCACGGCCAGCGCCGCCGAGCAGAACACCGGCACGATCCGGCACAGCTCCACCAGACCGCGCGCCCACAGCAGCCGCGCGGGCGGGTCGTACGTCCGGCTCTGATCGCCGCCGGCCGTGTTGCGCGGCAGCTTCACCGGCGGCAGACCCAGATAGGAGCTGCCCTTCTTCGCCTTCTTCGGCGTCGCCGACAGCACCCCGACCAGACCGCCGTCCGGCACGCTCCGGCCCGGCGCGGTCATCCCCGAGTTCCCGAGGAACGCCCGCCGCCCGATCTCCGCGCGCCCGATCCGCACCCAGCCGCCGCCGAGCTCGTACGGCGCGGTCAGCGTGTCGTCGGCCAGGAACGCGCCCTCGCCGACCGTCGTCAGGCTCGGCAGCGCGAGCACCGTCGACACCTCCGCGCCCCGCCCGATCCGCATCCCGAGCAGCCGCAGCCACAGCGGCGTCACCAGCCCCGCGTACAGCGGGAACAGCGTCTCGCGGGAGCGGTCCATCAGCTGCGTCACCGTCCACGCCTGCCAGCCCACCCGGCTGTGCGTCGGATGCGTGCCCTCACGCAGGCCCAGGCTCAGCAGCCGTACGGCGACCAGGAGCAGCAGCGCGTACGCCAGACCGTAGGCGAGCGTCGCCGGGACCAGCGCCAGCACCGCCCCGCGCAGCGCACCGCCCAGCCCGGCGCCCGGCGTGACGAACACCCGGGCCACCGCGAGCGCGGCCACCGCCGCCACCACCGGCAGCAGATTCAGCGCCAGACCGGTCACGCCGTACATGATCCGCCAGTACGTGCCGCGCTGCGGCCGCTCCTTGGGCCAGTTCCGCTTGGCCTTGCCGAGCTTGACCGCGGGCGCGCCCGCCCAGCGCTGACCGGTCGGGACCTGCCCGGTGACCGCCGAGCCCGGCGCCACCTCGGCGCGCTTGCCGACCCGGGCCCCCGGGAAGAGCATGCTGCGCGTGCCGACGACGGCGTGCGCACCCACCTTGACCGTGCCGATCTCCAGCCGGTCGCCGTCCAGCCAGTAACCGGACAGATCCGCCTCGGACTCCACGGCCGCGCCGCGCCCGAGCTTGAGCAGACCGGTCACCGGCGGCAGCGAGTGCAGATCGACGTCCGGACCGATCTTGGCGCCCAGCGCCCGGGCGTACCGCTCCAGCCAGGACCCGGTCAGCGTGGTCGCCCCGCTGAACTCGGCCAGCCGCTCCGCCGCCCACAGCCGCACATGCACCGAACCGCCGCGCGGATACCGGCCGGGCTTCACGCCCCGCAGCAGCAGCCGCGCCCCGCCCGCCGCCACGGCGATCCGCCCCGGCGGGCTGAAGAAGAGCAGTGCTCCGGCGGCCACCGCCCACCAGGACGCGGTCGGCAGCCAGCCGTACCCGGGCAGCAGATCGCCCAGCGCGGCCAGCACGACCGTCCAGCGCAGCCCGAGCAGGGTGAACAGCGGCAGGAGCAGCAGAAGCTGCACGAACTGCGTCTTCTTCGGCACCGGCGCGACCGTACGGGTGCCGCCCTCGTCGTGCGCCGACTCCTCCAGCCGGCGGGCCAGCTTGCGCAGCACCGGCGACTGGTAGATGTCCAGGACGGCCGCGCTCGGGTAGCGGGTGCGCAGCCGGGTGGTCAGCTGGGCCGCGGCCAGACTGCCGCCGCCGATCGCGAAGAAGTCGTCGGAATGGCTCGTCACCGGCATACCGAGGACCGCCGCCCACTGCTCGGCCAGCCATGCCTCGGTGCCGTACAGATCCTCGCCCACCGGCACCTCGACACTGTCGAGCGGCCACGGCAGCGCGTTGCGGTCGACCTTGCCGGACGTCCGGGTCGGCAGGTCGTCGACCGGCGCCAGCAGCGGCACCAGCGCGGCCGGCAGCGCGGCCCGCAGCCGCTCCACCGCCTCCGCCCGGTCCCAGCCCTCCTGCGTCACGACATACCCGACGAGCAGTTGGTTGCCGCTGCGCGCCGTCCGCACCGCCGCCGCCGCGCCCGCGACACCCGGCAGCGCCTGCAGCGCCGCGTCCACCTCGCCCAGCTCGATGCGCCGCCCGCCGAGCTTGATCTGCTCGTCGGCGCGCCCGAGGAAGACCAGCCCCTCGGGCTCGGCCTTGACCAGGTCACCGCTGCGGTACGCCCGCTCCCAGCCCAGCGACTCCAGCGGCGCGTACTTCTCGGCGTCCTTCTCGGCGTCGAGGTAGCGGGCAAGGCCGACCCCGCCGATCACCAGCTGCCCGCTCTCGCCCATCGGCACGGGCTCGCCGGCCTCGTCCACGACGGCCAGCTCCCAGCCCCGCAGCGGCAGCCCGATCCGGACCGGCTCCTCGCCCGACAGCAGCGAGGCGCAGGCCACCACGGTCGCCTCGGTCGGCCCGTACGTGTTCCAGACCTCGCGGCCCTCGGTCACCAGCCGCTGCACCAGCTCGGGCGGGCAGGCCTCACCGCCGAAGATCAGCAGACGGACGTCGCTCAGGGCCTCCGGCTCCCAGAGCGCGGCCAGCGTCGGCACGGTGGAGACCACGGTGATCTCCTGCTCGACCAGCCAGGGCCCGAGATCGGCCCCGCTCCTGACCTGCGACCGGGGCACCGGCACCAGACAGGCGCCGTACCGCCAGGCCAGCCACATCTCCTCGCAGGAGGCGTCGAACGCCACCGAGAGACCCGCCATCACGCGGTCACCGGGCCCGATGGGCTCCTCGGCGAGGAACAGCGCGGCCTCGGCGTCCACGAAGGCGGCGGCGCTGCGGTGACTGACGGCCACCCCCTTGGGCTTGCCGGTGGAGCCGGAGGTGAAGATGATCCACGCGTCGTGCTCGACCGTCGGCCGGGCGGCCCGCGTGTCGGAGGCCCCGTGAGCGGTGATCTCGTGCCCGGCGCCGATCACGGCCCGTACGTCCGCCTCCCCGAACACCAGCTCGGCCCGCTCGTCGGGGTCCTCGGCGTCCACGGGGACGTAGGCGGCACCGGCCGCGAGTACGGCGAGGATGGCGACGTAGAGGTCGTTGGTGCCGGACGGCACCCGCACGCCCACCCGGTCCCCGAGTCCGACCCCGGCGGCGGCGAGCCCGCGCCGCAGCCGCTCCACCTCCACGGCGAGCCCACGGTAGGTCAGCGGCGTGCTGCCGTCGTCCAGGGCGAGCTCGTCGGGGTACGACCGCACGGACGCCTCGAAGACGTCGACGAGCGTGCGGGGGGAAGCGGCGGGCCCGCCGGAGAAGCGTGCCCTGTCACCGAGTTGTACGCGGATTTCTTCGTCGAGCAGGCCGAGAGCGCTGCTCTCGTCAATGGCTGCCATCGGTCCTCGCGTCTCGATCCCGGAAGCCTCCGGGGCGCCGGCGGGCCCGCAGGTCTGCCTGGGGTTGTCCGGGCCGGCTCCGTAACAAGCCGGAAATTTTAGTACGACGCTAGGCTCGCCCCCTTCTGTCGGCCACTGGGGAAGGCCGTTCGGGCGACGCTCCGCGCCCGGGTGACCTGCGGTGACCTGCGTGATCTTCGGTCAGGGAGAGATCGGCCACACACAGCAAGCGAGGGCCCCGACCAATGGTCGCGACCCTCGCTGTTCTCAAGTGTCCGAGGGGGGACTTGAACCCCCACGCCCGATAAAGGGCACTAGCACCTCAAGCTAGCGCGTCTGCCATTCCGCCACCCGGACAAGGTGTCTGTCGCGGCGGGGTTTCCCTCGCGGCGACGTCGTAAACACTACCAGGCTTTCGAGGGTGCCCGATCACACCAGGTCGGCCGGGTGGCACGGCCCGCGTGAACGGTGTGTGACGGGCCGGGACCGGTCTTGGGCGGGGCGGCCCGGAGGGGGAGGATGTGGGGGAACCGGCAAGGACAGCGGGAGGAAGCAGCGTGAGCGACACGGCCAGGAACGTCACCGGCGAGGACGAGGTCGTGGACCTCTGCCGCGACCTCATCCGGATCGACACCAGCAACTACGGCGACCACTCGGGCCCGGGTGAGCGCAAGGCGGCCGAGTGGGTCGCCGAGAAGCTTGCCGAGGTCGGGCTCGAGCCCCAGATCTTCGAGTCGCACCCGGGGCGCGCCTCCACCGTGGCCCGCATCGAGGGCGAGGACCCGTCCCGGCCCGCGCTGCTCATCCACGGCCACCTCGACGTCGTCCCGGCCAACGCGGCCGACTGGACCCACCACCCCTTCTCCGGGGAGGTCGCGGACGGCTGCGTCTGGGGCCGGGGCGCGGTCGACATGAAGGACATGGACGCGATGACCCTGGCGGTCGTACGCGACCGGATGCGCTCCGGGCGCAAGCCGCCCCGGGACATCGTCCTCGCGTTCCTCGCCGACGAGGAGGCCGGCGGTCTGTACGGCGCCCGGCATCTCGTCGACCACCACCGCGAGCTCTTCGACGGCGTCACCGAGGCGATCAGCGAGGTCGGCGGCTTCTCGTTCACCGTGAGCGAGGAGCGGCGGCTCTATCTGATCCAGACGGCCGAGAAGGGCATGCACTGGATGAAGCTGACCGTCGCCGGCACCGCCGGGCACGGCTCGATGATCCACAAGGACAACGCGATCACCGAGCTGTCCGAGGCGGTGGCCCGGCTCGGCCGCCACACCTTCCCGGTCCGCGTCACCAAGACCACCCGCGCCTTCCTCGACGAGCTCGGCGACGCCCTCGGCACCGAGCTGGACCCCGAGGACATGCAGTCCACCCTCGCCCGGCTCGGCGGCATCGCCAAGCTGATCGGCGCGACCCTCAGCAACACCGCCAACCCGACCCAGCTCGGCGCCGGCTACAAGGTGAACGTGATCCCGGGCGAGGCGACCGCGCACATCGACGGCCGCTTCCTGCCGGGGTACGAGGAGGAGTTCCTCACCGACCTCGACCGCCTCCTCGGCCCGAACGTACGGCGCGAGGACGTGCACTCCGACAAGGCCCTGGAGACCTCCTTCGACGGGGCGCTCGTCGAGGCCATGCAGGCGGCGCTGCTCGCCGAGGACCCGACCGCGAAGGCGGTCCCCTACATGCTCTCCGGCGGCACCGACGCCAAGTCCTTCGACGACCTCGGCATCCGCGGCTTCGGCTTCGCCCCGCTGAAGCTGCCCCCGGAGCTGGACTTCGCGGGCATGTTCCACGGCGTCGACGAGCGGGTGCCGGTGGACGGGCTGCAGTTCGGGGTGCGGGTGCTCGACCGGTTCATCGACGCGTCCTGAATCACGCACCAAAAATCGCGCGCCCGTGCGGGAGTGACTGAGAAGAGTGAATGCGCCGATAAGCGCGTAGCCTCATTAATTCCCCCTCGTTACTGGTGATGCGGTCCGCTGCTGAGGATCGCTTTTGCCAACAAGGAGGAATAATGATCAAGAAGGTCGTCGCTGCTGCGGCTGCCACTGGTGGGCTGGTTCTCGCGGGCGCGGGCCTGGCCGTTGCCGATGCCGGTGCCCAGGGTGCCGCGGTGCACTCCCCGGGTGTCGCTTCCGGCAACGTGATCCAGGTTCCGGTGCACGTCCCGGTGAACGTCTGCGGCAACACGATCTCGGTGATCGGGCTGCTGAACCCCGCCTTCGGCAACGTCTGCATCAACAAGTGACGTCGACCCGCTGAGGGGTCGTCCACACCGTCGGCCCCGGAGCGCGCGCCATGCGCTCCGGGGCCGACCGGTCTTTTCCGAAGGAATGGCCGAAGAATTCGAACGGCCCGAATCTCCCCGAGCGCTTCCCGAAAACTGGAATGATGCGGGAATTCGAGTCGAGGACGAGATCGAAAGCAGGGAAACAGCAATGCGACAGGTCACCCGTAAAAGCCTCATGACCGTGGCGGCGGCCACGGGGGTGATCGCCGCCGCCGGCGGCTACGCGCACGCCGACTCGGGGGCGAACGGCTTCGCCGCGGACTCGCCCGGCGTCGCGTCGGGCAACACGGTGCAGGCGCCGGTGAACGTCCCGGTCAACGTGTGCGGCAACACCATCGACGTCGTCGGGATCCTCAACCCGACGTTCGGCAACTCGTGCGCCAACAAGGGCGGCGACCACCGCGCCCCGGGCGGCTATGGCGACAGCGACCACGCGTACGGCGGCGGGAAGCACGGCGGAGCCCACGGCGGCGGCCTGCACACCGGCGGTCACGGCGGCAACGGGGGCAACGGGGGAGGTCACTGGGGCGGCCACCAAGGCGGCAACGGCGGCCACCAGGGCGGCAACGGCGGCTACGGCGGCTACGGCGCGTACCCGGGCTCCGGGGGCGCGCACGCGGGCGGGTACACCGGTGGCTCGCCCGGCGTAGGTTCCGGCAACCAGGTCCAGGCCCCGGTCGACGTCCCGGTGAACGTGTGCGGCAACAGCGTCGACGTCGTCGGGATCCTCAACCCGTCCTTCGGCAACGACTGCGACAACGACGGCGGCTACGGCGGCGGCTACGGAGGTGGACACGGCGGTGGACACGGTGGTGGCCACCACCACGGCACGCCGCCGGGTCACGGCCACGAGACGCCGGGCAGGCCGGGCCACCAGACCCCCGGCAAGCCGGTCGGCCAAGGGTCCACCCCGTCCGGGCCCGAGGCGGTGCCGTCCACCCCGGGCCGCGGCACCCCGGCCCACTCCGTGACCGACCGCCGGCCCACCGGCGGCACCGGTGCGGTGGCGAGCGGCGCCCAGCTCGCCGAGACCGGGAGCGAGCTCCCGCTCGGCCTCGCCCTGCCGGCCGGTGCGGGCGCGGTTCTCGCGGGCGCGCTGCTCTACCGCAGGGCGCGCACCTCCATGTGACCCCGGAGGCCGGACGACGGAGCGGGCCCCGCCCAGGCGGGGCCCGCTCCGTCCGTGTCGCTCACTTCACCATGTGGCACGTACCTGGCGGATGATGCGTCGGCGCAGCCGCACCCTGCGGCTGCCGTCACGCATCAGGCTCAGGCGGTGCAACTCCCAGTGTCCGTACTCGGCATGGTCGGTCAGCAGACGTGCCGCCTCGTTGCGGGAGACCCCGCGCGGTACGTACACGTCGACAAATTCGTATTCCGGCATCGCATCTATTGTGCGGGCTGGGGCCTCGTACGGATAGCGTCTGCACTATGTCTGATGCTGCGCAGCCCACCGCTGCCGAGGTACGCGCCGCCGCCGAGGCGGTCAAGACCGCGCTCGACCGCCATCTGGCCGCGGTCGAACGCAGGACGGGGGAGGACGACCCGGCCGTCTACGAGGCGTTCAACGAGCTGGCCGCGGCCGCCGAGGCGTACGACGAACTGCTCTACGACCGCTACGACGAGGTCACGCCCTTCGAGATCCCCGGCGCGGACGACTCCCTGCCGCCGTACACCGGACCCGAGGAGCCGAACGCGCTCAGCGTGCTGATCCGCCGGGACTACGCCGTCGCGGAGCCACAGCGGTTGCTCGCCCAGGCCCAGCGGATCGAGGCGGCGGACGGCGAGGGCACGGAGACCGCGGGCACCGTGCACGGAGCCCTCGGCATCCTGTTCGGCGAGTTCGAACCGGACGAGATCGCCTCCCGGCACAAGGAGTTCGGCCTGGAGGAGGGCGACTCCACGCTGTGGGTGCTCGCCGCCGACGAACCGGCCGAACCGGGCGAGTGGCTGGAGGCCCCGTTCGACCAGGCCGATCCGCAGCGGGTGGTCTGCCGGTTCGACGTGAGCGCGGTCTTCGACGACCTCGACGAGGACGAGGACGAGGACGGCGGCGACGGCGAGGATCTCGCGGCAGACCTGGACGAACTCGACGACCTCGAGGAGATCGAGGACATCGAGGAGATCGAGGGCGAGGATCTGGACGGGGACCTGGAGCCGCTGGACGCCGACCGGCGCTAGGCGACCTACGTCCGCGGGCAGCGCGAAGGCACACGGCGGCGGCCGGCACGGGGGAGACCCGTCCCGGCCGCCGCCGTGTCCCGCCTCTTGCCCGGCGGCTCAGCCGGCCGGCGGGACCTGGGTCCGCAGCAGGACCGGCAGCCGGGTCGTGCGCGGCTTCGCCGGGACCTCGGCGACGGCTCTCGCCAGCGCCTGGTCGACACCGTGCACCACGGACAGATGCCGCTCCGCCCGCCCGAACGCCGTGTACACCCAGGGCCGGGAGAGAGCCTGCGCGGCGTCGCCGGGTAGCACCACGACCGCCGCCGGCCACCGGCTGCCCAGCGCCTGGTGCGCGGTCAGCGCCCAGCCGTGCCGCACCGACTGCTCCACCCGCTCCTTCGGTACGACGACGGGGGCGCCCGCACAGGACAGGTGCAGCCCGTCCGCGTCGGCCTTCTCCACCCGGCCCAGCTGGGTCCGCCCCGGCGCGGGGGAGTGGGCGACCACGTCCCCGGGGTCGAAGCCGCCGAAGCGGCCGGGACCGGGGTTGAGGCGCTCCTTGAGCGCGGCGTTCAGCGCGCGGGTGCCGGCCGCGCCGCCATGGCCCGGGGTGATCACCACCGTCCGGCCGGGCTCGACGCCGAAGGCTCGCGGCACCGAGTCCAGCACGAGCTGCAGGGTCCGGTGCACCGCCTCGGCCGCGTCCCGCACCGGCACGATCACCAGCTCCTTGCCGGGCGCCTCGACCTGGTTGAGCTCGCCGATGCCGATCCCGGAGAGCAACTCGCCGAGCGGGCCGGGGTCGGGCGTGCGCGAGGCGATCTGCGGGCACACCCGGGCCGCGAGCAGATCGGCGAAGACCCGGCCCGGACCGGCCGACCACAGCTCCGCCGGATCACCGCTCAGCACCAGCCGGGCGCCGTCCGGCAGCGACTCCACCACCATCGCGGCGCTCTCCACGTCGAGTCGCGGCGCGTCCGGCACGATCAGCAGGTCCAGGGCGAGCGCTCCGTCGGCGTCCCGGCCGGGGCCCTCGGTGCCCGCGAGCAGCCCGTGGACGGTGACGGCGGCGCCCTCCTCGCCCGCCCGGGCCGCGATGCGGTCCCGGCCGTCGGGGGTGTGACAGGCCGCGACCGCGCGCAGACCCAGGGAGCGGGCGGCGCTGAGCAGCGCGGCCGGTTCGGCGCGGGCGGCCTCGCCGCCGGTGTGCAGCACCAGGCCGTGCCCGGCGACGGCGCGGATCAGCTCGGCGGCGCTGCCGGACGCCGAGGCCGCGGCCGACTCCCACCCCGCCTCCGTGGCGGCCTCCTTGGCCAGGGAGTTCACGATCCTGGCCAGGCCGTCCGCGAGGCTCTCCTCGGCGAGCGCGTACCGCTCCAGGCCGACCAGGACCCGGACCGGACGGTCGTCCTCGGCCTCTTCGGTGGCGTCCTCGGAATCGTCGGTGGCTGCCGAGGCCTGGGCGGCGGATGCGCCGGCGGGTGCCCCGGGCTCCTCCACCGCGTCCTGGAAGGCGAGCGCCTCGCCCTCGGCCAGCGCGCTCTGCACGGCCGCGTCGGCGTCCGGCACGGACCGCTGGGCGAGCGCCGTGGTGAGCGCCGGGAGTTCCAGCGCGGTGTGACCGGCCAGGGCCGCCTGTTCCAGGAGCCAGACCGTCAGCGCGCGGCCCCGGCGCTCGTCGTCGGGGGCGCACTCCGCCCCGAGCAGGGCCCGTGCGAAGCCGTCGGCCTGCTCGGGCCGGACGCCGCCGACCCGCAGCAGGTGCCAGGGGTCCTCCCGCAGCAGGTCCTCCGCGCCCTCGCCGAGTGCCCCGGCGACCTGCGCGGCGAGCGCCTCGGGGGCACCGCCGTCGGTCAGCACGCGCCGTACGGCCGCCACGGTCTCCTCGGCGGGGGCCGGGGCGGCGGCCGGGGTCCCGGCGGGCGCCGGCTGCGGGTGCCGTACAGGCTCCCGGTCGGCGGGCCGGCGCGGGGGTTCCGGCGCGCTGAAGACGGTGGCCGCGGGCTTGGCCCCGCCCTCCACGGCACGGACCGCCGCGAGCAGATCGGCGGCCTTGCCGCTGAGCTTGGCCCCGCTGTCGATGGGCCCCGCCCTGTCGGCCCTGCGCCGCTCGATCCGCTCCCGCTCCAGCTTCTGCGCGGCGAGCTCGGCCTGGGCCTCGGTGACCTGCGCGGCGCTTTCGCCCGCGGCGCTTTCGCCCGCGGCGGCCGGTGTCGCGGCGGTCTCCTCGGTCTCGCTCCCGGTCGTGGCCGGGGCGCTGTCGTCACCGTCCGGTGTTCCCGGCCCGGTGTTCTCGGTCTCGTCCGAGGAATCCGGTTCCGTGCTCACAGCGTGCTCCAGTCGTGATCGGGATAGCGGTGCACGGGCGCCGACACGTCGTCGAGAGCCCGGCAGATCTCGTCAGGAAGAGTAAGGGCCTCCACTGACAACGCCGCCGTGAGCTGCTGCGCGTTGCGCGCGCCGACCACCGGGGCGGCCACGCCGGGCCGGTCGCGGACCCAGGCCAGGGCGACCTGGAGCGGGGTCACCGCGAGGCCGTCCGCCGCGGTGGTCACGGCGTCGACGATGCGGCTCGCGGTGTCGTCGAGGTACGGCTCGACGAAGGGCGCGAAGTGGTCGGAGGCGGCGCGCGAGTCGGGCGGCAGGGCGTCGCCCCGGTACTTGCCGGTGAGGACGCCCCGGCCGAGCGGCGAGGAGGGCAGCAGGCCGATGCCCAGGTCCAGCGCGGCCGGGAGCACCTCGCGCTCCACGCCGCGCTGCAGCAGTGAGTACTCCATCTGTGTACTGGCGAGCCGGGTGCGGGCGCCGGGTGCGGCGAGCTGCCAGGTGGCGGCCTTGGCGAGCTGCCAGCCGCAGAAGTTGGACACGCCGGCGTAGCGGGCGCGGCCGCTGGCGACAGCGATGTCGAGGGCCTGGAGCGTCTCCTCCAGCGGGGTGTCCGGGTCGAAGGCGTGGACGTGCCAGATGTCGACGTGGTCCGTGCCGAGCCGGGCGAGGGAGGAGTCCAGGGCGGCGAGGAGATGGCCCCGGGAGCCGTCGAAGCGGCGGTCCGGGTCGGGCACGCTGCCCGCCTTGGTGGAGATGATCAGGTCGCGCCGGGGCACCAGGCCGTCTATGAGCCGTCCCAGCAGGTACTCGGCCTCTCCGTCGCCGTACACGTCCGCCGTGTCGACGAGGGTGCCGCCCGCCTCCCAGAACGTCTTCAAGAGGTCCGCGGCGTCGTGCTCGTCGGTGTCACGCCCCCAGGTCAGGGTGCCGAGCCCGATGCGGGACACACGCAGGCCGGTGCGGCCGAGATGCCTCTGCTCCATGAACGCCGAGATTACTGGCCAGAACTGGGCCGTGGGTTGCCTGTGGACAACGGAATCTCCGCGCGTCACCCACGGACCCCGGCCACCCCACCGTCCCGCTGCCCCGCAGGCCACACGCCCGACCACCCTCCCGAGACACCCGCCGTTCCGCCAACTCCCCTCCACCGCACGCCCGCCCCACCCCACCCCTTCACCGCCCGCCCGCCCCACCCCACTCCCCCCGCGCCACCACGCGACCCTCGCCACACCGCCCTCCCGGCTCCCCGTCCCCCGCGCTAAGGTCGGCACGACAGCGTCGTTACTGATCGGTAAGGGGAATCGGCCATGCAGCTCGGGATCAACCTCGGCTACTGGGGTGCCGGAATGGACGGGGACAACCTGGCCGTCGCCCAGGAGGCCGACCGCCTCGGGTACGCCGTCTGCTGGGCCGCCGAGGCCTACGGCTCGGACGCCGCCACCGTGCTGAGCTGGGTCGCGGCCAAGACGGAGCGGATCGATGTCGGCTCGGCCATCTTCCAGATCCCGGCGCGTCAGCCCGCGATGACCGCGATGACCGCCGCCACCCTCGACTCCCTCTCCGGCGGCCGTTTCCGCCTCGGCCTCGGCGTCTCCGGACCGCAGGTCTCCGAGGGCTGGTACGGCGTCAAGTTCGACAAGCCGCTGTCCCGCACCCGCGAGTACGTCGAGATCGTACGGAAGGCGATGACGCGCGAGCGGCTGTCGTACGCGGGCGAGCACTGGACGCTGCCCCTGCCCGACGGCCCCGGCAAGCCGATCAAGCTGACCGTGCACCCCGAGCGCGAGCACATCCCGCTGTACATCGCCGCCATCGGCCCGAAGAACCTGGAGCAGACCGGCGAGATCGCCGACGGCGCGCTGCTGATCTTCCCGTCCGCCGAGCACATCGAGGACACCGCGCTCCGGCACATCCGGGCCGGACGCGAGAAGGCCGGGAAGACCCTGGAGGGCTTCGACGTCTGCCCGACGCTGCCGCTCGCCGTCGGCGACGACAAGGACGTCGAGAAGCTCGCCGACACCTTCCGCCCGTACACCGCCCTGTACGTCGGCGGCATGGGCAGCCGCAAGCAGAACTTCTACAACCAGCTCGCCCGGCGCATGGGCTACGAGGAGGCGGCCGCCGAGGTCCAGGACAAGTACCTGGCCGGCGACAAGCAGGGCGCCGCCGCCGCGGTCCCGCACGACCTGATCGACCGGACCACGCTGCTCGGTTCGGTGGAGCGGATCGCCGACCGGATGAAGGCCTACGCGGCGGCCGGCGTCACCACCCTCACCCTCGCCCCCGCCGGCTTCACCCTTGACGAGCGCCTCGCCTCGCTGCGCGCGGGCTCGCGCGCGCTGGAGCTCGCCGGCCTGGTGTAGGGAAATTCCAGCGGCCGTGGTGGGGGCTCGGGGGTCTTCCCCGCCACGGCCGTCACGGAGAACAACGCGCCGGAGCGCGCGCGGTTACGCCCCACGTCGGCGCCGTGGGCCTCATCCTTTCGGCCGAGTCCCCGGACACATCTGTTGCGGGCTGTGTCGTCCCGCATTTGACTGATTTGCATGCTTTCGGCCAAGAGTCTGTTCCAGGAGATCCTCGACCACGACGAGTCGTTCGCGCTGTTCTGCTCCATCGCCGCCGGCGGGGAGTCGCAGGGCGGCTGGGAGAACGCCCGGATCGCCGCGCTCGTCCCGCCGGACCAGCGCGACCTCGCCCCCAAGATCGCCCGGCACGGCGCCGACGAGGACAAGCACGGCCGCATCTTCAACGCCCTGATGAAGAAGCGCGGTGTCCGGCCCGTCCCGGTGCCGCCGGAGACCGACTACACGATGCTCCTGGAGCGCAGCGGCATCGGCCTCGCCCACGACAGGCTCCGGGCCGACCGGCCGCTGACCGTCCAGGACATCGTCACCTACCTCGCCCACAGCCGGGTCACCGAGCAGCGCGCCTCCGAGCAGATGGACCTGCTGTGCAGGTACTTCGCCGACCACCCCGACATCGGCCGCGCGGTGAAGATGATCTCCCACGACGAGGACAACCACCTCGCCTACTGCCACGAGGAACTGCTGCGCTTCGCCCACGCCGGGCACGGCCGCGCCATCCAGCGCACCCTGCGCGTGTGCGCGCTCGCCGAGATCCGGGTCTACCGCGACGTCAGCCTCGCCGTCATGGCCCACATGGGCCGCATCCTGGGCTGGCCGAAGGCCAAGTCCGCGGTCCTCGCGGCCGGTATCCACGGCCTGTACGCCTGGGAGCGGTTCGCGGGCTGGCGGCGGATGGTGTCCCTGGAGATGCCCGAGCGCCGCGACGCCCTCGGCGGACCCGCGACCCCCGCCCCGGAATACGCCTGAGCGGGGGAGCTACAGCCAGCCCCGTCGCTTGAACAGCCGGTACAGCAGCACCTCCAGGGCGGCCATCAGCGCGATCACCGCCGGGTACGACCACAGCCAGTGCAGCTCCGGCATGTGGTCGAAGTTCATGCCGTAGACCCCGGCGATCATCGTCGGCACGGCCGCCATCGCCGCCCACGCGGAGATCTTCCGCATGTCGTCGTTCTGGCGGACGCTCATCTGCGCCAGATGCGCGCTGAGGATGTCGGAGACCAGCCGGTCCAGGCCCTCCACGGACTCGTTCACGCGCGTGAGGTGGTCGCTGACGTCCCGGAAGAAGTGCCGTGCCTTCTCGCTGACGAAGGGCAGTTCCGAGCCGAGGCCGCCGACGTCCGCCAGGCGGGTCATCGGCGGCATCAGGGGGACGGACGCGCGGCGGAACTCCAGGAGCTGCCGCTTGAAGCGGTAGATCCGCGATGCGGTGTTCCGCGAACCGCCGCCCGACGGCGAGAACACCTCCGCCTCCAGTTCCTCCAGATCGGTGCCGAGCTCGGTCACCACTTCCAGGTAGTGGTCGACGATCGCGTCCGCGATGGCGTACAGCACCGCCGTGGGCCCCTTGGCGAGGATCTCCGGCTCCTCCTCCAGCCGCCGCCGCACGGAGCCCAGCGGCGAGCCCTCGCCGTGGCGGACGGTGACCACGAAGGCGTCGCCGAGGAAGACCATGATCTCGCCGGAGGAGACGGCGTCGCTCTCGGGCTCGTACACGACCGGCTTGAACACCTGGAACAGCGAGTCGTGGTACACCTCCAGCTTGGGCCGCTGGTGGGCGTTGAGGGCGTCCTCCACGGCGAGCGGATGCAGCCCGAACTCCTCGGTGACGTGCTCGAACTCCTGCTCGGTGGGCTCGTACAGCCCGATCCACACGAAACCGCCCGACGCGCGCGCCTCGGCCAGGGCGTCGGAGAGATCCTCCGGCCCCTCCGCGCGGTGCCCGTCGCGGTAGATCCCGCAGTCGACGATCACGGAGCGTATTCTCCCCTCGACGGACCCCCGGCGCACGCGCGCGTGTGCCCAGGGCCCTTCTGACGGCACGCCGAGAGCACGTGCCGGACGCCGCTCCTTCTCCCGCGGAGATCCGTCAGAAGGGCCCTAGGCTGGTCCGCATGCCCACGCTGATCCTCGTCCGGCACGGACGTTCGACCGCCAACACCTCCGGATTGCTCGCCGGCTGGACGCCCGGCGTCGCCCTCGACGAGCGCGGAGCCGCACAGGCCGCCGCGCTGCCCGGCAGGCTGGAGGGGCTGCCGCTCGCCGAGGTCGTCGCGAGCCCCCTGCAGCGCTGCCAGGAGACGATCCGGCCCCTCCTCGACGCCCGCCCCGGCCTGTCCGTCCACACCGACGAGCGGATCGGGGAGGCGCACTACGGCGACTGGTCGGGGCGCAAACTCGCCGAACTGATGGACGAACCCCTGATGGAGGTCGTCCAGGCGCACCCGTCCGCGGCCGCCTTCCCCGGCGGCGAGTCCATGCGCGCCATGCAGACCCGCGCGGCCGAGGCCGTACGCGAGTGGAACGCGCGCGTGGAGCGCGACCACGGCGCCGACGCCGTCTATCTGATGTGCTCCCACGGCGACATCATCAAGTCGCTCGTGGCGGACGCCCTCGGACTCCATCTCGACCTCTTCCAGCGGATCTCCGTCGAACCGTGTTCCATCACAGCGATCCGTTACACCCGGCTGCGGCCCTTTCTCGTACGCCTCGGCGACACCGGCGACTTCGCCTCGCTGGCGCCGCGGGAGGAACCCCCGAGCGGTGACGCGACGGTCGGGGGCGGCGCGGGCGCACCGTGATCGTCGGCCGCAGTAGGGTGAAGCGGTCCACACACACGCGTACACGCATGGACGTTCCCGAACCCACGACTCCCATGGAGACAGGACGTGTCCCGTCAGGTGTTCCTCTACGACCCACCGGACCGCTTCGTGGCCGGTACGGTCGGACTGCCCGGGCGCCGTACCTTCTTCCTCCAGGCCACCGCAGGCGCCCGGGTGACCAGCGTGGCCCTGGAGAAGACCCAGGTCGCCGCGCTCGCCGAGCGCATGGACGAGCTGCTGGACGAGGTCGTACGCCGTAGCGGCGGAAGCGCCTCGGTGCCCGCCGTGGCGCCCGCCGAGAACGCCGACACGGGCCCCCTCGACGCCCCCGTCGAGGAGGAGTTCCGGGTCGGCACCATGGCCCTCGCCTGGGACGGCGAGGAACAGCGCATGATCGTCGAGGCGCAGGCGCTCGTGGAGCTCGAGGCGGACTCCGAGGAGGATCTCGCCGAGGCCGAGGAACGCCTCCTGCAGGACGAGGAGAACGGGCCCCCGATGCTGCGGGTCCGGCTCACCGGCGCCCAGGCGAGAGCCTTCGCCAAGCGCGCCCTCGACGTCGTCAACGCCGGCCGGCCGCCGTGCCCGCTGTGCAGCCTGCCGCTCGACCCGGAAGGACACGTATGTCCGCGCCAGAACGGATACCGCCGCGGGGCGTGACGACCACCGACCCGGCCTCCGCCGAGCTTCTCGCCCGGGGCGGGCTGACCGTACGGGGCCGGATCCGCGACGCCTCCAACGCGGCCCTGTACTGCACCGTCACCCATGAGGGCCGGGAGGCCGCCTGCGTCTACAAGCCCGTGGCCGGCGAGCGACCCCTGTGGGACTTCCCCGACGGCAACCTCGCCCGCCGCGAGGTCGCCGCCTACGAGGTCTCCGAGGCGACCGGCTGGGGCCTGGTGCCGCCCACCGTGCTGCGCGACGGCCCGTACGGCGAGGGCATGTGCCAGCTGTGGATCGAGGTGGCCCCCGAGGCCGAACTGCTCGCCCTGGTCGACGGCGAGGAACCGGAGCCGGGCTGGAAGGCGATCGGGTTCGCCGAGGTCGGCGAGGGGCGGACCGCGCTGCTGGTGCACGCCGACGACGAGCGGCTGCGACGGCTCGCCGTCCTCGACGCGGTGATCAACAACGCCGACCGCAAGGGCGGCCACCTGCTGCCCACCGCCGACGGCCGGCTCTACGGCATCGACCACGGAGTGACCTTCAACACCGAGAACAAGCTGCGCACCCTCCTGTGGGGCTGGGCGGGGGAGCCCCTGACCGGAGAGGCCCTGGACGTCCTCAAGGGCCTCAGGGCCGCGCTGGAGCCCTCCGGGACGCTCACCGGCACTCTGTCCGCCCTGGTCACACGGGATGAGGTCGACGCCACGCGCGCGCGGGTCGAGGCGCTGCTGGAGAGCGGGAAGCACCCCGAGCCGAGCGGCGAGTGGCCCGCCATCCCCTGGCCGCCGGTGTAACGGGACGGGTGCACCCGGGGATGCACACGGGGCGGAAACACGCAAGAGCGCCTTCCCGGTCATCCGGCCCGCTCCGGCTCGTATGCACAACATCCGTCCGGGTTACGCTCATGACATGCATGCCTGGCCCGCTTCCGAGGTCCCCGCCCTGCCTGGTCAGGGCCGCGACCTGAGGATCCACGACACCGCGACCGGTGGCTTGGTCACCCTTGATCCCGGTCCCGTCGCCCGTCTCTACGTCTGCGGCATCACGCCGTACGACGCGACCCACATGGGTCACGCGGCGACCTACAACGCGTTCGACCTCGTGCAGCGCGTGTGGCTCGACACCAAGCGGCAGGTTCAGTACGTCCAGAACGTCACCGACGTCGACGACCCGCTCCTCGAGCGCGCGGAGCGCGACGGCGTCGACTGGGTCGCCCTCGCCGAGAAGGAGACCGCCCTCTTCCGCGAGGACATGACCGCCCTGCGGATGCTCCCCCCGCAGCACTACATAGGCGCCGTCGAGGCGATACCCGGCATCGTCCCGCTCGTCGAACGGCTCCGGGACGCGGGCGCCGCCTACGAGCTGGACGGCGACATCTACTTCTCCGTCGAGTCCGACCCGAACTTCGGCCAGGTCTCGAACCTCGACGCCGCCGCCATGCGCCTCCTTTCCGCGGAGCGCGGCGGAGACCCGGACCGCCCGGGCAAGAAGAACCCCCTCGACCCGATGCTCTGGATGGCCGCCCGCGAGGGCGAGCCCAGCTGGGACGGCGGCTCCCTGGGCCGCGGCCGCCCCGGCTGGCACATCGAGTGCGTCGCCATCGCCCTGGACCACCTCGGCATGACCTTCGACATCCAGGGCGGCGGCTCCGACCTCGCCTTCCCGCACCACGAGATGGGCGCCTCGCACGCCCAGGTGCTCACCGGCGAGTTCCCCATGGCCAAGGCCTACGTCCACGCCGGCATGGTCGCCCTGCACGGCGAGAAGATGTCCAAGTCCAAGGGCAACCTCGTCTTCGTCTCCCGGCTCCGCGCGGACGGCGTCGACCCCGCCGCGATCCGCCTCTCCCTGCTCGCCCACCACTACCGGGCCGACTGGGAGTGGACCGACCAGGTCCTCGCCGACGCCGTCGCCCGCCTCGGCCGCTGGCGCGCCGCCGTCTCCCGCCCCGACGGACCGCCCGCCGAGGCCCTGGTGGACGAGATCCGCGAGGCCCTCGCGCACGACCTCGACGCCCCGGCCGCGCTGGCCGCCGTCGACCGCTGGGCGGCCCTCCAGGAGGAGCGCGGCGGCACCGACATCAGCGCCCCCGGAGTCGTCTCCCGGGCCGTCGACGCCCTGCTCGGCGTCGCGCTGTAAACCGCGTACGAGGGGCCCTTCGCCGGTTCGTCCGGTGAAGGGCCCTTCCTTACTGTCGAAATGCTGTGGACCGCCCACGAGAGGCTGTGGCCGGCGGGGTCCATGTGGTGAGGTGGGGCGGTAGTTGACCGCTGGACCGGCCAACTGCCGGTCCCCTTCGCGGAAGGACGCTCCGTGGCACCCACACACGGTTCCTTCGCACATCCCCTCTCCCGCCGCAGACTGCTCGCGATCGGCACCGCGACCTTAGGCGCCGCCTCCCTCGGCACGTCCGCCCACGCCGCCGCCTCCTGGCCGGACGTCATCCCCCTGCCCGACGGCTTCCGCCCCGAGGGCATCGCCATCGGCCGCGCCCCCTACGCCTACCTCGGCTCCCTCGGCGACGGCTCGATCTACCGCGCCGATCTGCGCACCGGCGAGGGCGCCATCGTCTCGGCGGGACCCGGCACCGCCTCCGTCGGTCTCAAACTCGACGACCGGGGGCGGCTGTTCGTCGCCGGACGCGACGCCGGCGCCCGGGTCGTGGACGCGCGCAGCGGCGAGATCCTCGCCTCCTACCCGCTCGCCACCACCACCCCCACCTTCACCAACGACGTGTACCTGACCCCGCGCGCGGCCTGGTTCACCGACTCCTTCCAGCCGGTCCTGTACGCCCTGCCGCTCGGCCGGCGCGGTGAACTCCCGGACGCCGCCGACGTCGTACGCCTCCCGCTGAGCGGTGACTGGACCCAGGCCGACGACGGATCCGTGAACGCCAACGGCATCACCCGCACCCCGGACGGCTCGGCGCTCCTCGTCGTCCAGAGCGGCGCCGGGGGACTGCACCGCGTCGACCCGCGCACCGGCGTCACCACCCTGGTCGACCTCGGGGACGCGGCCCCCCTCACCAACGGCGACGGGCTGCTGCGCACCGGGCGCACGCTGTACGTCGTACAGAACCGGCAGAACGCGATCGACGTGTTCACCCTGGCCGCCGACGGCCGCAGCGGTGTCTTCCGGCGCCGCATCACCGACGCCGACTTCGACGTGCCGACCACGGTGGCCGCCTTCGGCAGCCGGCTCTATCTGCCCAACGCCCGGTTCACGACGACGCCGACACCCACGACGACGTACGCGGTCGTCGCCGTCCCGGCATGACGGAAGGGGCGGTGCGTTCCGAGAAACGCACCGCCCCCATCAGCACCGCCCGGGTCACACCGGCGCGATCACACCGCCGCGATCAGTGCTCCGACGAATCCTCGTCCCCGGGCGAGTCCCCGGTGTCACTGGCCTCACCAGCCTCACCGGCCTCACCCGCCTCACCGGTCTCCCCGCTCGGCCTCGGCGGCCTCGGCGGCCGGGTCCGCTCCCCGGGGTCCGGCGGCCCCCCGCCGTCCCGGCGCCGCAGATAGCGCTCGAACTCACGGGCGATCGCCTCGCCCGACGCCTCCGGCAGCTCCGCCGTGTCGCGGGCCTCCTCCAGCGTCTGCACGTACTCCGCGACCTCGCTGTCCTCCGCCGCCAGCTGGTCCACGCCCACCTGCCACGCCCGCGCGTCCTCGGGCAGCTCGCCCAGCGGGATCCGCACGTCGATCAGGTCCTCGAGCCGGTTGAGCAGCGCCAGCGTCGCCTTCGGGTTCGGCGGCTGGGAGACGTAGTGCGGTACGGCCGCCCACAGCGACACCGCAGGCACCCCCGCGTGCGTGCACGCCTCCTGGAGCACGCCGACGATGCCCGTCGGGCCCTCGTACTTGGTCTCCTCCAGGTCCATCCGCTGCGCCAGATCGGCGTCGGACGTCGTCCCGCTGATCGGGACCGGTCGGGTGTGCGGGGTGTCCCCGAGCAGGGCGCCCAGGATGACCACCAGCTCCACGCCCAGCTCGTGCGCGAAGCCGAGCAGCTCGTTGCAGAACGAGCGCCAGCGCATGGACGGTTCGATACCGCGCACGAGCACCAGATCCCGTGGCTTCTCGCCGCCGACCCGCACCACGGACAACCTTGTCGTGGGCCACGTGATCTTGCGCACGCCGCCGTCCATGAACACCGTGGGACGGTTCACCTGGAAGTCGTAGTAGTCCTCGGCGTCCAGCGCCGCGAACACCTCGCCCTTCCACTCCCGCTCCAGATGCGCGACCGCGGTGGAGGCGGCGTCGCCGGCATCGTTCCAGCCCTCGAACGCGGCCACCATGACCGGGTCGATCAGCTCGGGAACCCCCTCGAGCTCGATCACCCAGCGCCTCCTTCCGACGTGCCCTCGCCTGACCACCCAACCTTACGGCGTTCCGCGGGGGCGCCCGCAGCCCCCTTGCACGGGGGAGTGAACGGATCACTGCCCCGTTCGCCACGCTCGAACACCCCGCGCAACCCCCCTCTCGGACGGCGCGCTCAGAGGGTGGACCGCAGCCAGTGCTCCACGCTGGCGATGTGCACGGTCGCCCAGGACCGCGCCGCCTCCGCGTCCCGGTCGCGCAGCGCCGCCAGGATCGCGCGGTGCTCGCGCAGGGTCCCGGCGACCGCGTCCTCCTGTGTCAGCCCCCGCCAGATCCGCGCCCGCGTGGTCGGCCCGGACAGCCCGTCGAGCAGCGAGCACAGCACCGAGTTCCCCGCGCTCTGCACGATGCCCCGGTGGAACTCCAGGTCGCAGGCGACCAGCTCCTCCACCGACGGCGCGTCCCCCAGCTTGTCCAACTGGGCGTCCAGCGCGTCCAGTTGCTGCTCGCTGATCCGCAGGGCGGCCATCGCGGTCGCGGCCGGCTCCAGGATGCGGCGCACCGCCAGGAACTCCAGGACCGTGTCGTCGCGGTGGAAGTCGACGACGAACGACAGCGCCTCCAGGAGCAGTTGGGGATCGAGGCTGGTCACATAAGTGCCGTCGCCCTGGCGCACGTCCAGGATCCGGATCAGCGACAGGGCGCGCACCGCCTCCCGCAACGAGTTGCGGGACAGCCCCAGTTCGGCGGCCAGCTCGCTCTCCTTCGGCAGCCGGTCGCCGGGGCGCAGCGCACCCGAGACGATCATGCCCTTGATCTTCTCGATCGCTTCGTCGGTGACTGCCACGACCGGCCTCCCTCTCGCTTCCCGACCAGCTCGGACATCGGCCCGGACATCGGCCCGGACATCGGCCCAGACATCGGATGTCTCAGGTCATTATGAGCACGGCACCGCGTCGCTGGGGAGTGATCGGACGAGAACCTCCAGGTCGGCGACCGCCGCCCGCTCGTCGAGCGTCCTCAGCGCACGGTCCCGCATCAGCACCCGCCCGTCCACGACCGTGTCCCGCACATCCGCCGAGTGCGCCGCGTACGCCAGCGTCGACCACGGGTCGTGCGCCGGTCGCAGATGGGGCGCGTTCAGATCCAGCACGATGAGATCGGCCCGCTTGCCCGCCTCCAGGGACCCCAGCCGGTCCCCGAGCCCCAGCGCCCGAGCCCCCTCGGCCGTCGCCATCCGTACGGCCTGCTCGGCGCCGACCGCCGTGGGGTCGCCGCCCGCCTTGTGCACGAGCGCCGCCTGCCGCACCGCTCCCAGCACGTCCAGCGAGTTGGAGCTGACCGCCCCGTCCGTCCCCAGCCCCACGGTCACGCCCGCGCTCAGCAGCCTCGGCACCGGCGCGATCCCGCACCCCAGCTTCAGGTTCGACACCGGACAGTGCGCGACGGCCGTACCCGTGCGGGCCAGCGCCGCGATCTCCGGCCCGGTCAGATCCACGGCATGCGCGAGCAGCACATCGGGGCCGAGCAGCCCGAGCGAGTCCAGCAGCTCCACCGGCCGCTTCCCGTACCGCACCTCGACGGTCGCCACCTCGGTCGCGTTCTCCGCCGCGTGCAGGTGCACGAGCGCCCCGAACTCCCGGGCCAGCGCGAACACCTCGGTGAGCTGCCCGGGGGAGAGGGTGTACGCCGAGTGCGCGAAGACCACCGGCCGGTGCCCGCCGCGCGCCGCGCCCCGGGCCTCGAGATCCCGCCGCGCCCAGTCCAGCCGCGCCCCGAAGTCCCTGCCGTCCGGCGGCTCCGGCACGTCCATGAAGGTCGGCCCGGTCAGCAGCCGCCAGCCCGCCGCGCGCGCCGCCTCCTCGGCCGCCTCGTGGAACCAGTACATGTCCAGCGCCGAGGTCACCCCGGCCCGTACGCTCTCCGCGATCGCCAGGCGGACCGCCGCCGCCACGTTCTTCGGCTCCAGCAGCTCGGCCTCCCACCGCAGCACCCGCTCCAGGAACCCCTGGAGCGTGACGTCGTCGGCACGGCCCCGCAGCAGGGTCATCGCGAGGTGCGTATGGGTGTTGATCAGTCCGGGCAGGACCAGACAGCCCTCGGCGTCGATCTCCTCGGCGGCCTCGTACCGCTCACGAAGGTCCGCCGACGGACCCACGGCGAGGATCTCTCCGTCGTGGACGGCGACCGCCCCGTCCCGTACGACGGTCCCGGCCTCGTCGACCGTGAGCACGTCACCGCCGTGCACCAGCAGATCGATGCTCACGCCTGATCCCCCTCGGCCAGCAGCCGCAGCGCCTCCAGCGACACCACCGCGCCCCGCTCGACCCCGGCCGCGACGACCTCCCGGTGCGGGTCGTAGCGGCCCGTCGAAAAGGGTGCCTCCTCGTCGACCAGCTCGTCGGCGTTCGCCCCGTCCACGACCAGCACACCGCCGGCCACCAGCCCGCGCAGCGAGGCCGTGACCAGCAGCGCCGACAGCTCCATCTCGATCGCCGCGAGCCCCGCGCCGTCGTAGGAGAAGAGGGGGAGGAGCCCCGGCTGGAAGGCCGCCCGGGTCCACACCAGCCCCCGGTGGTGCGGGGCGCCCTGCTCGCGGGCCGCCCGCTGCAGCGCGAACACCGCCTCGGGGCTGGAGACCGCCGGGTACTCCGGGGGCAGCAGCTGATGCGTGACACCGTCGTCGCGGACGGCCGCCTCCGCGATGACCAGGTCGCCGTCGGCGATCCCCGGCTTCATCGCGCCCGCCGTACCGAACCGCAGGAAGACCGTCACGCCCGCTTCCGCCAGCTCCTGGAACAGCAGGATCGCGCCCGGCGCGCCCACCCCGTGCGAGGCGACGACCACCGGCACGCCCTTCCAGCTCCCGCTGAACACCCGGTACTCGCGGTGGTACGACACCTCCTCGGCGCCGTCGAGCAGCGCGGCGACGGCGGCGGCGCGCGCAGGGTCGCCGACGACCACCGCGTGCGCCGGCAGACCGGTGCGGGGGATGCGGGTGATGGGCAGGAGGTCCTGCGTCATGAACGTGCTCCAGAGGGACGGGGGGTACGACGGCGGCGGGCCGTCGTCAGGAACAGGGCGCCGAGCGTGACGACGTACGGCGCGGCGTCGGTCGCCTGCTGTGGCAGGCCGAGGCCCTGGAGACGGAACCCGGCCGCCTCCGCGAGCCCGAACAGCAGCGCCGCGAGCAGCACTCCGAGCGGCGCGGCCCGGCCCAGCATGACGGCCACGACAGCGATCCAACCACGGCCGGCCGTC
The DNA here is from genome assembly GCF_040630255.1 of Streptomyces sp. NPDC005820. Taxonomy (NCBI): domain Bacteria; kingdom Bacillati; phylum Actinomycetota; class Actinomycetes; order Kitasatosporales; family Streptomycetaceae; genus Streptomyces; species Streptomyces sp. NPDC005820. The sequence continues at coordinate 249,784 of NZ_JBEXXE010000008.1, read as the reverse complement.
ATGTTCTCGGTGAACAACGTGACGTTGCCGAGGGCGAGTTGGGCGCCGGCGAGACCGCACAACACCCCGGACAGCAGGATCACGCCGTACTGGTACGTCGCCGGACGCACCCCGAGCGTGGCCGCCGCGTCGGGCGCCTCGCCGACCCCGCGCAGCCGCAGCCCCCACACATGCCGGGACAGCAGCAGCGCGGCCACCGCGACCGCCGCCCACGAGAGGTGGGCGAGCGGGCTGAAGCCGCCGATCAGCGGGAGCCCCTGGAGGGACGGGTCGTCGAAGGTGCCCTGCACACCGAAGACCGTGCGCAGCAGGAAGCTGGTCAGTCCGACGGCGAGGAGGTTCATGGCGATGCCGAGGACCACCGCGTCGCCCTTCAGCGTCACCGCGCCCAGGGCCAGGATCAGCGAGTACGCCGCCGCCGCGAGGGCCGCCGCGAGGACGCCCAGCCAGGGGCTGCCGGTGAACCAGCTGGTCGCCACCGAGGTGAAGCAACCCAGCAGCATCATGCCTTCGAGGCCGATGTTGAACACCCCGGCCCGCTCGCACAGGGCACCGCCCAGCGCGGCCAGCAGGATCGGGGTCAGCGCGCGCAGCGCCGACATCAGAAGATCGGAGTCGAGGAACATCAGACGGCCTCCCGCTTCCGGAACAGACGGGCGGGGAACCGCAGTCGGGCCGCCAGGAACACGATCACGATGGCCTGGAGCACCTGCGTCAGCTCGCGCGGCACCTCGGTCGTCCGCTCCATCGCCAGCCCGCCGACCTGGAGGACGGCGAAGAAGAACGCGGCGACCACCGTGCCGAGCGGGGCCGCGCCGGCCAGCAGCGCCGCCGTCAGCCCGGTCCAGGTGTAACCGGGCGCGGTCAGCGAGCCGTCCACGAAGCGGTACGGGAAGCTCAGCACCCCGATGGCGCCCACGAGTCCGGCGAGACCTCCGGAGACGGACATCAGCTTCAGCGTCAGCCCGCGGCGTTCGACGCCGGCGTACGCGGCGAAACGGGAGTTGAGGCCCGTCATGCGGATCTCGTAGCCGAGGGCGGTGCGCCGGTCGGTGAACCAGTACGCGGCGGCGGCCACCACGACGAGCACCAGCCCGAGGGTGACCGTCGTGTCGCCGAACGCGGGCAGCGCCACACCGTCCGGCAGGGCGCGGGTCTGCGGCAGGCTGGAGCCGGGCTCCTTGAGCGGGTAGCGGGCCAGATAGGAGGCCAGCGACACCGCCGGATAGCTCAGCAGCAGACTGCTGACCAGCAGCGGGACCCCGAGGTGGTTCTCGCACAGCGCGGCCAGGACCGCGTACCCGGCGCCCGCCGCCGTGCCCGCCAGCAGCGCCAGGACGACGGTGAGGGGCGCGGGCAGCGGGGAGTTGAGGCCGGTCACGGCGGCGGTGATCCCGCCGAGGACCATCTGCCCGTCGCCGCCGAGGTTGATCAGCCCGGCCCGCAGCGGGACCGCCAGCGCGAGCGCCAGACCCAGCACGCTGGTGGTGGTCGTCAGCGTCGCGCCGATGCCGTCGCCGCCGAGTGCGCCGGTCACCACGGCCTCGTACGCCGTCAGCGGGTCCGCGCCGGTGCCGACGAGGAACAGCGCGCCGATGAGTAGGCCCGCGAGCACGGAGAAGGTGAGCGGGGAGCGCAGCGCCCCCGCGAGGGATGTATGTGTCATGTCAGTCCGTGGCCTCCGCCGCTTCCGGGGCCGGGGCGGCGGCGCCCGCCATCGCCAGGCCCAGCGTCCGCTCGTCCGCCTCCTCCTTGGTGTACGACGCCGCGACGCGGCCCTCGTACAGCACCAGGACCCGGTCCGCGAGCCCCCGGATCTCGCTCAGCTCGGCCGAGACGAGCAGGACGGCGTGACCGGCGTCGCGGTGGGCGATCAGCTGGTCGTGGATGTTCTGGATGGCGCCGATGTCCACCCCGCGCGTCGGCTGCTCGACGAGCAGCAGCGGGGCGTCATGGGCGAGTTCCCGCCCGATCAGCAGCTTCTGCAGGTTGCCCCCGGACAGGGCGGAGGCGGGCACCTCGGTGGTCGCCGCCTTGATCCCGAACCGCTCGACGAGCTTGCGGGCATGGGCGCGGACGGCGGCGGGCGGCAGCAGACCGCGCGAGGACAGGGACGTACGGTGATGCCCCATCGCCAGGTTCTCCGCGACCGTCGCGGCGGGCGCCGTACCGACCGCGTGGCGGTCCTCGGGGACGTACGCGAGGCCCTTCGCCCGGCGTTCGGCGGCCGAGGCGTGGGTGATGTCCTCGCCCCGGAGGGTGACCTCGCCCGCGGTGATCGGCCGCAGTCCGGCCAGCGCCCCGATCAGCTCGCTCTGCCCGTTGCCGGCCACGCCCGCGATGCCGACGATCTCCCCGGCGTGGACGGTGAGGTCCACTCCGTGGACGGAGTCCGTGGTGAGACCGGCGACGGCCAGCACCGCTTCCCCCGGGGTGCCCGGCGTGTGGATCCGCTCCAGCTCGACCGACCGGCCGGTCATCGCGGCGGCGATCTCGTCGGCCGTCGTCTCCGCGGTGACCAGCCGGGCGACGACCCGGCCGTCCCGCAGGACCGTCACCCGGTCGGAGCCCTCCAGCACCTCACGCAGCTTGTGGGTGACGAGGACGACCGTACGGCCCTGCGCGGTCAGCGACTTCAGGACGGCGAACAGCGCGTCCGCCTCCGCCGGGGTGAGCACGGCCGTCGGCTCGTCGAGGATCAGCGTGCGCGCGCCCCGGTGCAGCAGCTTCAGGATCTCCACCCGCTGACGCAGCCCGACCGGCAGCTCGCCCACCCGGGCGTCCGGGTCGACGGCCAGCCCGTGCTCCTCTGCCAGCTCGCGCACCCGACGGCGGGCGGCGGCCCGGTCCACCAGGCCGAAGCGGCGCGGCTCGGCGGCGTACACGACGTTCTCGGCGACCGTCAGCGAGTCGAACAGCTTGAAGCTCTGGTGGACCATGCCGAGCCCGGAGGCCATCGCGGCCGACGGGCTGGCGAAGGTCACATCCCGCCCCTCGACACGGATCGTCCCGGCATCCGGGCGCTCCATGCCGTACAGGACCGACATCAGCGTGGACTTGCCCGCGCCGTTCTCACCCATCAGGGCGTGGATCTCGCCCCGGCGGACGCTCAGGTCGACGTCGTCGTTGGCGAGCGTGCCGGGGAACCGCTTGGTGATCCCCCGGAGTTCGACCGCGAGTGCGGACTCAGGAGGCGGCGGGGTCATCGACCTTCAGCTCTCCGGACACGATCTGGTCGCGCAGCGCCTCGACCTTCGTCAGGACGTCCTTGTGGTCGGCGATCACGCACTTCGAGGAGTCGACGCCGTCCTCCAGACCGGTCAGGCTGATGCCGCCCTCCTTCAGGCCGTACGAGACGGTGGTGCCCGTCTTGCCGCCCAGCACCGCCTCGACGCCCTTCTCGACGGCGACGTCCGTGCGCTTGATCACGTTGTCGACGACCGTGCCGGGCGCCGAGGGGCACTGGTTGACGTCCACGCCGTACGCGAACGCCCCCTTGGCCTTCGCGGCCTCGAAGACGCCGTAGTTGCCGGCCGCGGCGGCCGCCATGATCTGGTCGTAGCCCTGGGAGAGCAGGGTGTTCGCCTGCTCCTTGGCGCGGGCCGAGTCGTCGAACGGCGACTGGCCGCCGACGAACCGGGTGGAGGTCGCGGTCTTCGCGGCGACCTTCCTGGCGCCGGCCGCGAACGGGTCGCTGTAGCGGCGGAACTGGGGCGTGTCGAGCACGTCCACCGCGCCGACCTTGCCCGACTTGCTCAGCAGACCGGCCTCGGCGCCCGCGAGGTAGACGCCCTCGTGCTCGCGGAACACCGCGCAGCTGACGTTCCGGTACGTCTTCGTCGTGCACGCGTCGACGATCAGGAACTGCTGCTTCGGGTTTTTCTCCGCCTGCTGGGCGACGAGGTCGGCGAACTCGAAGCCGACGAGCACGATGACGTCCGGCTTGGCGTCCACCGCGGCCTGCACGTTCTGCTGCTGGGAGGCGGTGTCGGTGGACTCGTACACCTTCTGCGTCCCGTCGTGGGCCTTCGCCGCGTCCTTGACGCCGGTGACGGCGAGCTTCAGGAACTCGTTCTGCCCGACGGCGTCCGGGGTGACGAGCGTGAAGGACGTGGCGCTGCCGCCGCTCGCGCTGTCGGAGGCGTCGTCCTTGGCGGCGGCGTTGCACGCAGTGGCGGCGCCGACGAGGAGCGCGGAGGCGGCAACTGCGTGCAGGGTACGGCGGGTTCTGCGGGACATCGGGGGGACCTTCCGGAGGTACGGCGAACCACGCTCGACGGTGAGCGGGTGAAGAGGGAGCCTGAGAGAGGTGACGGGGCGCTGGGAGAGAGGTCAGCGTCGACAGCCGTCGCCGGCACACCGGCCGAAGTCGAGGAAACGGCGCTGGGTCAGCATCACGGATTTCCTCCTTCGTCTCGGTCTGCGGACTGGGTGCTGGACTGTAACACCCGTTTCCAGACAGGTGCGCGACTGTCTCGAACTATGGTTCTCCCAGGTCATGTACGGTGGCGGACACCACCGGATCATCAGGAGTGTCCCGATATGCCCCAGGAACTGCGTGCTGTCGCCTGGACCGGAAACAGCCTTTCGCTCATCGACCAGACGCTGCTGCCGCACCGGAACGAGACCGTGGATGTCCGCGATGTGGACACATTGGTGGACGCGATCCAGCGGCTCGTCGTGCGCGGCGCCCCTGCCATCGGCGCGGCCGGTGCGTACGGCGTCGCGATAGCGATCCTCCAGGGCGAGCGCGAGGGCTGGACCGAGGCCGAGGTGCGCGCCGCCGTCGCGCGCGTGCGCGAGGCGCGCCCCACCGCCGTGAACCTCATGGTGTGCGTCGACCGGGTCATGACCCGCTTCGCCGAGGGCCTCGACACGGTCCTCGCGGAGGCGGCCGCCGTCCAGCGCGAGGACGTCGAGGCCAACCGGGCGATGGGCGCCTTCGGCGCGGACTGGCTGCTGAAGCGGGTCGGCGAGGACCGGCCGCTGCGCATCCTCACCCACTGCAACACCGGCGCCCTCGCGACCGCCGGCTGGGGCACCGCCCTCGGCGTCATCCGCGAACTCCACGCACGCGGCCGCCTCGAGGTCGTCCACGCCGACGAGACCCGCCCCCTCCTCCAGGGCTCCCGCCTCACCGCCTGGGAACTGGTCCAGGAGGGCATCCCGCACTACGTCCAGGCCGACGGGGCCGCCGCCGGCACCATCCTGCGCGGCGAGGTCGACGCGGCGATCGTCGGCGCCGACCGCATAGCCGCCAACGGCGACACCGCCAACAAGGTCGGCACCGTGGGCGTGGCCCTCGCCTGCGCCGACGCCGGCATCCCGTTCCTGGTGGCGGCGCCGACGACCACGGTGGACCTCGCCACCCCGGACGGCGACGCCATCCACATCGAACTCCGCGGCGAGGACGAGGTGCTGGAGTGGGCCGGGGTACGCACGGCTCCGGCCGCCTCGCGCGGGCACAACCCCGCCTTCGACGTGACCCCCGGGCGGTTGGTGACGGGGCTGGTCACCGAGCGGGGGGTGCTGGAGGTGTCGGCGGGTGAACTCCCGGGCGACCGGCTGAAGTAGACGCTGAAGCAGACGCAGAAAGAAGGGATCTCCGGGCAGGAGATCCCTTCTTCGTGTCAGCGGCGGGTGAGTTCCAACTCCAGCAGCCACTCGACGACTTCGGTGTGATGGCGGGCCTGCCGCGGGTTCTCCCCCCACACGTACAGCCCGTGCCCGGCCACGACCACCGCCGGCATCCGGGGTTCACGCGCGGCCTCCAGCCGGTCCCCGAGCACCTTCATGTCCTGGCTGTTGGCGATGACCGGCAGTGTCACCTCGACGTCGTGGGCGGGCTGGCCGACGCCCTTGAGCATCTCCAGGTCCCTGAAGACGATCCCGCCGGGATGACGGTGGCCCAGCGCCACGGACGCCACCGTGTGCACATGCACCACGGCCCCGGCCCCCGTCAGCGCGGCGACCCGCGCGTGCAGCTCGGCCTCGGCGGACGGCCTGCCGCCCCGCACCGCCGCCCCCCGGCCGTCCACCAGCACCACGTCGGCGGGCGTCAGCTCGCCCTTGTCGTGGCCGCTCGCGGTGACCGCGAGCCGCAGCGGGTCGCGGGAGAGCACCACGGACAGGTTCCCGGAGGTGCCCCGCATCCAGCCGAAGGAGGCGAACCGGGCGGACTCGGCGGCGAGGACCGCGCCGGCCTCTTCCAGGTCGAGTGCGGAGATGTCGGCGGTCACGTGGTGCTCCTCGAAACGGTGATCTCGTCGAACGTCCCCGCCTGCGCGTGGTCGCCGACGCCCTGCTCGTAGTACGGCTCCCCGGCCCGCCGGATCCCGACGGTGCGCCAGCCCGCCTCGCGGGCCGCGTCCAGCTCGCCCGGCCGGTCGGAGAGGAACAGGAGACGGTCCGGGGCGGTCCCGGTCGCCTCCGCGATCCGGCGGTACGACGCCGGCTCCTGCTTGGGTCCCGCGTTCTCGGTGTCGTACAGACCCGACACGAGCGGCATGAGGTCGCCCTGCGGGCTGTGCGTGAACCACGCCCGCTGCGCCGACACCGAGCCGGACGAGTAGACGTACAGCCGCAGCCCCGCCGTGTGCCAGGCGCGCAGCGCCCGGACGACGTCGTCGTAGAAGTGCGAGACGAGGTCGCCGCGCGCGAACCCCTCCGACCAGACGATGCCCTGAAGGGTCTTCAGCGGGGTCGCCTTGCGGTCCTCGTCCAGCCAGGCGTTCAGCGCCTTCTCGATCGTGGCCGCGTCGGCGTCCGGTACGCCGGTCAGCTCCCGCACCTGGGCGATCGCCCGCGCCACCGCGGGCTCGGCGGACCGCTCGGTGAGCAGTTCGGCGAACCGGGCGCGCGAGTACGGGTAGAGCACGTCGACGACGAAACCCGTGGCGCTCGTGGTGCCCTCGATGTCGAGCACCACGGCGTCCACGGTGTGACTCGGGCTCACGCGGCGCCCTGGTCGGCCGCGTACCCGGCGGCGATCGTGTCGTAGTCCGGGAAGCGGGCGGAGATGGGGGAACCGGTGAAGTTGCCGATCCAGCCGTCCTCCTCGTGGAAGAAGCGGATCGCGGTGAAGGACGGCTTCGTGCCCATGTCGAACCAGTGGGTGGTGCCGCGCGGCACGCCCAGCAGGTCGCCCTTCTCGCAGTAGACCGCGTGCACCTCGCCGTTCACGTGCAGATAGAAGATGCCGGAGCCGGAGACGAAGAAGCGGACCTCGTCATCGTCGTCGTGCGTGTGCTCCTGGAGGAACTTCTCGCGGGCCGCCTTCGCCTTCACCGGGTACTCCGGGTCGTCGCTCGGGTGCAGGCCGAGGACGTCGACAGTGGTGAAGCCCTCCTCGGCGTTGAGCTTCTCGATCTCCGGGCCGTACGCGGCGAACACGGTCTCGCTGTCGGCGTCGAACGGGACGTCCTCACGGATCGGCCACTGCTCGTAGCGCACGCCCAGCGGCTTGAGGGCCTCGGCGATCTCGGCGGGGTCGGAGGTGCGGCGGACCAGGGTCTCCGGGCCGGACTCGGACCAGGTCGTCAGCAGCGTCATGGGGGCAACTCCAGGATTCTGGAAGGGGTGTCCGGATACCGAGACGGAATCGGACGCATCTTTCGGGGAAGCGAGAGGGGAGGGCGGCGGCGGTGGAGAGTCGCTCAGCCGCGACACGGTGCGCCGGGACAGCGCCGCATGCCGGGCATGCGCAGCGCGTTCGCGCAGGGTGTCGTCATCGGGGCCTCACTTGCCGGGACGGGTGCCGGTCCGCCGATGGTAACTCCCGACGAGGGACAGGCCGCCTGTGACGTAATCGTTGTCTCGGATGGTGAGATTCGATGTCCATCTCTTTGACGGGTGGCTGAAAACGTTCTCATGATCTCCGTATGAAGACGCTGCTGCTCGTGCGGCGGCTGTACGTGGACCTGCTCCGGTCGACCACGGCCAGCTGTCGCTGACCTCTCCCGGAGCTCTGTCACGCCCTCTCTGCCGGGCGTTTCCCGCCATCCCCCTCGCGGTGGCCCATCTGCCTTCCTCGCTCCGGGCGCGCACCCGTTTCCGTTTCCCCCTGCACCACCCCGCCCCTGGAGCACTGTCATGTCCCGTACCCGTCTGCCCCTCGCCGCGCTCTCGCTGGCCTCCGTCTCCGCCCTCGTCCTGTCCGGCTGCTCCCAGTCCTCGGACGCCTCCGAGAACACCGGCAACACCGCGGCCTCCGCCTCCGCCGCCACCGGCAAGAAGCCCGCCCCGTTCAGCGAGGGCGCGGTCAAGGTCGCCCTGGTCCGGCAGAGCGGCGCCGGCGACTACTTCGAGCAGTGGGGCAACGGCGCCAAGGCCCAGGCCAAGGCCCTCGGCATCGACCTCACCGTGTACGACGCGCAGGCCGACAACGCCAAGCAGGCCACCGACCTGTCCTCGGCGATCAACTCCGGCGCTCAGGCGATCATCATCGACCACGGCTTCCCGGCGACCATCCAGCCCGAGATCGACAAGGCCGTGAAGAAGGGCATCAAGGTCGTCGTCTACGACGTCGAGACCGCCACCAAGGGTGTCGTCTCCACCAAGCAGGACGACGCCAGCATGGCCAAGGCGGTCCTCGACGTGATGGCCGAGGAGGTCGGCAAGGACGCCCAGGTCGGCTATGTCAACGTCGCCGGCTACGCCGCCCTCGACAAGCGCGACACCGTCTGGAAGTCCACCGTGACCTCCGAGGGCTGGAAGCAGCAGTTCAAGGTCGGCAAGGTCACCGACTCCACGGCCACCGACAACGTTCCCCTGGTCTCCGCCGCGCTCACCCAGCACTCCGACGTGGCCGGTGTGTTCGCCCCGTACGACGAGCTCGCCAAGGGCACCGTCCTCGCCGTGCAGAACAAGAAGCTCCAGGACAAGGTGAAGGTCTTCGGCGCGGACGTCTCCAACGCCGACATCCAGCAGATGACCGCGACCGGCAGCCCGTGGGTCGCGACGGCCGGGACCGACCCGTCCGCGGTCGGCGCGGCCGTCGTCCGCACCACCGCGCTCGAGCTGGCCGGACAGCTGAACAAGACCTCCGTGGAGTTCCCGGCCGTCGCCATCACCCAGGACTTCCTGCGCGAGAAGAAGATCGCCAACATGGACGAACTGCGGGAGGCGCTGCCCGCGCTGAACCTGTCGCAGGTCTCGACCGCGGACTGGATCTCGAATGTCGCCCACTGAGACGCCGGCGGTCGCGCTCACCGACGTCAGCATGGCGTTCGGCGGCAGGACCGTGCTCGCCTCGGTCTCGCTGGACATCGCCCCGGGCAGCGTGGTCGCGCTGCTCGGCGCGAACGGCGCCGGCAAGTCCACCCTGATCAAGATCCTGTCGGGCGTGCACACCGGCCACGGGGGAGAGGTACGGGTCGACGGCTCACCGGTGACCCTCGACTCCCCGCTCGCCGCCCGCCAGTTGGGCATCCAGACCGTCCACCAGCGGATCGGCGAGGGCATCGTGCCCGGCCTCACCGTCGCCGAGAACCTGGTCTTCGAGGAACTCGCCCGCAAACGCGGTAACCCCTTCCTCGCCGGGCGCACCACCCTCGCCCGCGCCCGCGAGATCCAGGCAGGCCTCGGCCTGGACTGGAGCGACGCCGTGCTCAAGCAGGACGTCACCGAACTCGGCATCTCCGACCGGCAGTTGCTGATCCTCGCGCGCGCCCTGGCCACCCGGCCCCGGCTGCTCATCCTCGACGAGCCGACCTCCGCGCTCTCCGCCGCCGAGGCGGAGCGCCTGTTCGCACTCGTCCGCAGGATGCGCGAGGACGGCATCGCCGTGCTCTACGTCTCCCACCGGCTCGGTGAGATCGACGCGCTCGCCGACCGGCTGGTCGTCCTGCGCGACGGGCTCCTCACCGAGGACCAGGCCCGGCCGTTCGACTGGGACGCCGCCCTGCGCGCGATGCTGGCGCAGGCCCAGGAGGCGACCACGGCCCGACCCGTCCGGGAGGGCGCCGACGGAGACGTGGTGCTGTCCCTGCGGGGCGTCCGCCTCCTCGCCGGCCGCTCACCTCTCGACCTCGATCTGCGCACCGGCGAAGTCACCGGAGTCGTCGGCCTGTTGGGCGCCGGCAAGACGGAACTGGCCCGCGGCCTGTTCGGCGCCGAGCCCTTCATCACCGGCACGGTCGAGCTGGCCGGCGCGGCCTACGCCCCCCGCCGCCCCGCCGACGCCATCCGCGCCGGCGTCCACCTCGTCCCCGAGGACCGGCACGCCGACGCCCTCGTGCCCGGCTGGTCGGTCGCGCGGAACATCTCCCTGCCGTTCCTGAAGTCCTTCTCCCGCGCGGGCCTGGTGCAGCGGTCCAAGGAGGACTCCCTCGGCCGCGCCACGATCGACGCGCTCGGCGTCGTCGCCCGCGACGAGCACAGCACCGTCGAGGAACTGTCCGGCGGCAACCAGCAGAAGGTCGTCGTCGGCCGCTGGCTCGCCGAGACCCCGCGCGTCCTCATCCTGGACGAACCATTCCGGGGAGTGGACATCGGAGCCCGCCGTGACATCGGCCGCCGGGCCCGGACGCTGGCCGCCGAGGGCGCCGCCGTCCTCGTCCTGTCCGCCGACGTCGACGAGGTCCTCGAGATCGCCGACCGGGTCGTCGTCCTCGCGGCCGGCGAGATCCACCTCGACGCCCACGGCGAGGACGCCGAGCGCGATCGCGTCATCCAGACCATCTCGGCGTCCGTCTGACGCCGGCCCGCCCCACGAAGTCCCGGGAAAGCACCCCATGACCACCACCCAGAGCACCGAGGCCCCGGTGAAGGCGGCGACCCCGCCCGCCCCCGGCACGGCCCTGCGCGTCCAGAACGCCGTCATCAAGTACGGGTTCATCTTCGTCACGGTCGCGCTCTTCCTGTACTTCGCGCTGACCGAGGGCTCCTTCCGCGAGTCGGCGACCCTCCTCGACACCCTGCGGTACGTGTCCGTCGCCGCGATCCTCGGCCTCGGCGTCACCCTCACCATGGCCGTCGGCGGAATGGACATGTCCGTCGGCGCCGTCGCAGGCCTCGGAGTCTCCGTCGCCGCGCAGACCATGGTCGTCTTCAACCAGGTCGGCACGGTCGCGATCCTCGCCGTCCTGGTCGCGGGCGCCCTCGCCGGACTGCTCAACGCGCTGCTCATCGTCGTCCTGAAGATCCCCGACATGCTCGCCACCCTCGGCACCATGTTCGTCATCCAGGGCAGCAAACTGATCCTGGTCGACGGCCAGTCGATCACCCCCGGCATGACCCTGGACGACGGCTCCACCGCCCCCGGGAAGTTCACCGACGGCTTCCTGAAGATCGACCGCGGCACCGTCCTCGGCGTCCCGGTCTCCGTGCTGATCTTCGGCGCGCTCACCGTCGCCGCCTGGGTCTTCCTCGCCCGCACCCGCTGGGGCCGCATCCTGTACGCCATCGGCGCCAACCCCGAGGCCTCCCGGCTGGCCGGCATCCGCGTCGGCGCCTACCGCGCCCTCGCCTACGTCGTCTCCGGCGTCCTCGCCTCCGTCGGCGGCCTCATCCTCGCCTCCCGCATCGGCCAGGGCGATGTGTCGGCGGGCACCTCCCAGCTCCTCGAAGCGGTGGCGGTCGCGCTGGTCGGCACCTCCGTGCTCGGCCGGGGCCGCCCGAACGTGTGGGGCACCGCCCTCGGCGCCGTCCTGATCGGCATCATCACCACCGGCCTCACCATCAAGGGCCTGCCGTACTACACCCAGGACGTCGTCGAGGGCGCGGTCCTCATCCTCGCCCTGGTCTTCAGCTTCACCCTGTCCAAGCGCCGTACCGCATAAGGGAGTTCACCGACCATGGGCTACCGCATCCTGGAGACCGACGACATCCCGGCGTACCTGCGCGAGCGCGGCCACTGGCCGCAGCGCACACCCGGCTCCGACGGCTCCGACGGCTCGGACGGGGAGGAGATCTCGGTCCGCGAGGTGTCCGACGGCAACATCAACCGGGTCTTCCTCGCCTCGAACGCCGACGGCACCCGCAGCCTCGCCCTCAAGCAGGCCCTGCCCTGGGTCCGGGTCGCCGGCCCCTCCTGGCCACTCAGCCCCGACCGCGCCGACGCCGAGGCCCGCGCCTACGAGCAGGTCGCCAAGGTCGCCCCCGACAAGATCCCCGCGATCCACGGCTACGACCCCGAGCACTACGCCCTGGTCATGGAGGACCTATCCGACCTGGAGGTCCTGCGCACCGCCCTCAACGAGGGCGCCCCGTACGGCCCGCACACCTCCGCCCGCATCGGTGAGTTCGTCGCCCAGCTCACCTTCGCCACCAGCGACTTCGGCCTGCCCTCCGCCGACCGCAAGGCCCTCCTCTCCGTCTCCGTCAACCCGGAACTCTGCAAGATCACCGAGGACGTCGTCCTCTCCGAGCCGTACATCGAGCACGAGCACAACCACTGGCACCCGGGCCTCGACGGCCTGGCCGCCGCCTTCCGCGCCGACGCCCGGCTGCGCACCGAGGTCGCCGACCTCCGTCACACCTTCATGACCGGCGCCCAGGCACTCCTCCACGGCGATCTGCACACCGGCAGCATCATGGTCGGCGTGCGCGAAGGCGCCCCCGTGGTCCGTGTCTTCGACCCGGAGTTCTCCTTCGTCGGACCGATCGGCTACGACCTCGGCCTGTACTGGGCCAACGCCCTGGTCTCGGAGGAGCGGGCGCGGGCGCTCGGCACCCTGTCCGACCACCCCGATCAGCTCCGGCTGTCCTGGGAGGCGTTCGAGACGGAGTTCCGCCGCCTGTGGCCGACCCGCGTCGACACCTTCTTCGACGACGCCTACCTGGACCGCTTCCTGCGCCGCGTATGGACGGACGCGGTTGGCTTCGCCGGCACGGAGATCGTCCGCCGCGTCATCGGCTTCGCCCACCTCACCGACCTCACCACCCTGCCGGACCCGGTCCCGGCGTCCCGGCGGGCCCTGCTCCTCGGCCGTGAACTGATCGTGCGGCGGGCGGAACTGAGGAACCCCGAAGAGGTGAGGGCGCTGGTGGAAGCCCTCCAGCCTCAGTAGGCGTCGAACCAGTCGTTGCCCTCGGACCAGTGCCTCACCCAGTCGGCGAAACCGGGCCCGGCGGTCGTGTGCCCGAACTCGGCGCCGTGCGGAAGGGCGCCCTCGCCGGTGACGAGCCAGAGATGGCCTCTGTGGGGGCCCGTGACGACCAGGTGCCAGTCCATCCCGCAGCCGTCCGTGCCCAGTGTGAGCGAACCGTGGTGGGCGACCTGCTCGATGACGGCATCAGGATCGTCGTACGGCCCTTCCTCCTCTTCCCACAGCCACCCCTGCGTGAGCGGGAAGGGCCTGCCCAGATCCTGCTTCCGAGCGGCCTCGGCCAGCCCCACCATCCCGTACTCCGGCGGCCCCTGGTGCGACCCGTCGGATATCTCCGCCACGAACGTCCGGTACGGCTCAGGCAGCACGACCCCGTGCTCCTTCTCGAAGGCGTGCACGGCCTCCCAGCCGAGCGCCGACGCGCCGCCGTCGTCCACGGCGAAGGCCTCCCGCAGGGCCGCCAGTTCGGCGGGATCCGCCTGTTCGGTGTTCATACGTCCATGGAAGCACCCGGCACTGACAACGGGCCGGCGAGGACGACCGGGCACGGGAAAGGGGCGGCTCCCTCGCGAGGTGCCGCCCCTTCCCTTCGTACCCGCTACTTCTTGTCGAGCAGGTCCTGCACCTTCCCGCGCACCTCGTCCGTGGCCAGGCCGCGGATCGTCAGCGTGGTGCGGCGGCGCAGCACGTCGTCCGCCGTCTCGGCCCACTCGTGGTCACGGGCGTAGACGACCTGCGCCCAGATCTCGGGGGCGTCGGGGTGGACGCGCTCGCGCAGCTCGGGGTTGTCGTTCGCCAGCCGGGCGATGTCGAAGGCCAGCGAGCCGTAGTGGGTGGCGAGGTGCTTGGCGGTGTCGGCGGCCATGCGCGGGCCGGGCGCCGGGTTGTCCACCAGTAGCCGGTGGGCGACCGCGCGGGGGTTGGCGACACCGGGCAGCGGCAGCTTCTTCGGCAGCGAGGAGATCGGCTCGAAGTCGTCGCCGAGCGGGTGGCCCGGCAGCGCCTCCAGCTTCTGCATCACCGTACGGCCGATGTGGCGGAAGGTGGTCCACTTGCCGCCCGCGACGGACAGCATGCCGCCCCTGCCCTCGGTCACCACGGTCTCACGCTTGGCCTTCGCCGTGTCGCCGGGTCCGCCCGGCAGCACCCGCAGACCCGCGAAGGCGTAGGTGATGTTGTCCCGGGAGAGCTGCTGGTCGCGGACGGAGAACGCGGCCTCGTCGAGGATCTGCGCGATGTCCTTGTCGTTGACCGCGACGTCCGCCGGGTCGCCCTCGAACTCCTCGTCGGTGGTGCCCAGCAGGAGCATGTCCTCCCAGGGGAGGGCGAAGGTGATCCGGTACTTGTCGATGGGGGTCGCGAGCGCGGCCTTCCACGGGGAGGTCCGCTTCAGGACCAGGTGCGCGCCCTTGGAGAGCCGGATGGAGGGGGCCGCGTTCGGGTCCTCCATCTTGCGCAGGTGGTCGACCCAGGGGCCGGTCGCGTTGAGCACCAGCCGGGCGTTGACGCCGAACTCGTCCCCGGAGGTGCGGTCCTTCAGGTCCGCGCCCGTGACCCGGCCCCGGGTGAAGCGCAGCCCGGTGACCTCGGCGTGGTTGAGGACGACCGCGCCCGCCTCGACGGCCGCGCGGACCGTCATCAGCGCCATGCGCGCGTCGTTCATCTGGTCGTCGCCGTACACGGCCACGGCCTTGAGGTTCTCGGTGCGCAGCTCGGGCACGTCCTGCGCGGCCTTGGCCGGCGAGAGTAGATGCCCCACGCCGTCACCGAAGGCCGACAGGGCGGAGTAGGCGAACACGCCCGCCCCGAGCTTCGCCGCGCCGTGCGGCCCGCCCTTGTACACGGGGAGGTAGAACGTGAGCGGGTTCGCCAGGTGGGGGGCCACCTGGCGGGAGACCGCACGGCGCTCGAAGTGGTTCTCCGCCACCAGCTTCACCGCGCCGGTCTGCAGATAGCGCAGACCGCCGTGGAGCAGCTTGGAGGAGGCGGAGGAGGTGGCGCCGGCGAAGTCGCCGGCGTCGACCAGGGCCACCCTGAGGCCGGACTGCGCGGCGTGCCAGGCGGTGGAGATGCCCAGGATGCCGCCGCCGATGACAAGAAGGTCGTACGACGCCTTGGAGAGCTGCTCCCGGGTCTCGGCGCGGCTCGGGTTGGAGCCGGAGGCCGGGTGCGTCCCCAGGGCAGGCACGGAACTCAGGGTGGACTGACTGGTCATGTCGGGTTCTTACTCCTCATCAGAGCTGTGCGCGTGGGGCGGGGTCAGCTCTCGTCCTCGATCCAGCCCATGGTCCGCTCGACGGCCTTGAGCCAGGTCTTGTACTCACGGTCGCGGGTCTCCGCGTCCATGCGGGGGGTCCACTCGGCGGCCCGGCGCCAGTTGGCGCGCAGGTCGTCGGTGCTGGTCCAGAAGCCGACGGCGAGGCCGGCGGCGTAGGCGGCGCCGAGGCAGGTGGTCTCGGCGACCATCGGGCGCACCACGGGGGCGTCCAGGAAGTCCGAGAGGGTCTGCATCAGCAGGTTGTTGGAGGTCATGCCGCCGTCGACCTTGAGGGCCGCGAGCTCGACGCCCGAGTCCTTGGTCATGGCGTCCGTGATCTCACGGGTCTGCCAGGCGGTGGCCTCCAGGACGGCGCGCGCGAGGTGCGCCTTGGTGACGTACCGGGTGAGGCCGGCGATCACACCGCGGGCGTCGGAGCGCCAGTGCGGGGCGAACAGACCGGAGAAGGCCGGCACGAAGTAGGCGCCGCCGTTGTCCTCGACCGAGAGCGCGAGCGTCTCGATCTCGGCGGCGGTGGAGATCAGGCCCATCTGGTCGCGCATCCACTGCACCAGCGAACCGGTGACGGCGATCGAGCCTTCGAGGGCATAGACCGGCTTGTCGTCGCCGATGCGGTAGCCGACGGTGGTCAGCAGACCGGAGTACGAGTTGATGATCTTCTCACCGGTGTTCATCAGCATGAACGTGCCGGTGCCGTACGTGGACTTGGCCTCGCCCTCGGAGAAGCAGGTCTGGCCGAACAGGGCCGCCTGCTGGTCGCCGAGCGCGGAGGCGACCGGGATGCCGCCGAGCAGGTCGCCCAGCTTGCCGCCGGTGACCTCGCCGTAGACCTCGGCGGAGGAGCGGATCTCGGGCAGCATCGCCAGCGGCACGCCGATGGACTCGGCGATCTTGTCGTCCCACTCCAGGGTGTGGAGGTTCATCAGCATGGTGCGGGAGGCGTTGGTGACGTCGGTGTAGTGCTTGCCGCCGTCGACACCGCCCGTCAGGTTCCAGATGACCCAGGTGTCCATGGTGCCGAAGAGGATGTCGCCCGCCTCGGCGCGCGCACGCAGACCCTCGACGTTGTCGAGCAGCCAGCGGGCCTTGGGGCCGGCGAAGTACGAGGCCAGCGGCAGGCCGGTCTCCCGGCGGAAGCGGTCCTGGCCGACGTTGCGGCCGAGTTCCTTGCACAGGGCGTCGGTGCGGGTGTCCTGCCAGACGATGGCGTTGTGGACGGGCTCACCGGTGTTCCTGTCCCACAGCACGGTGGTCTCGCGCTGGTTGGTGATGCCGATGGCCTTGATGTCGTCGCGGGTGATGCCGGCCTTCTGGATGGCTCCGGCGACGACCTCCTGGACGTTGGTCCAGATCTCGTTGGCGTCGTGCTCGACCCAGCCCGGCTTGGGGAAGATCTGCTCGTGCTCCTTCTGGTCGACCGAGACGATACGGCCGTCCTTGTCGAAGACGATGCAGCGGCTGGACGTGGTGCCCTGGTCGATCGCGGCGATGAAGGGGCCGGCGGTGTGGGCGTCGGTCACTGAGTGCTCCTGGGGTTCCGTGGGTAAGGGGCTGTCTGTACGGCGCGGTGCTGTTTAAGTGCGGTGAAGGCCGAGGTGATGCTCAGCGTGCTCTTCGTGCTCTTAAGCAAAGGCGACGTTGTAGATGCCTGCAGCGATCGCGCCGCCGATCAGCGGACCGACCACCGGGATCCAGGCGTAGCCCCAGTCGGAGCCACCCTTGTTGGGCAGGGGCAGGAGGGCGTGCACGATGCGCGGACCGAGGTCACGGGCCGGGTTGATCGCGTAGCCGGTCGGGCCGCCGAGGGACAGACCGATCGAGACGACCACGAGCGAGGTGATGAGGGCCCCGAGGGTGCCGAGGCCGTTGCCCTTGTCGTTCAGACCCTGGGTGAGGACGGCGAGGACCAGCACGATCGTGCCGACGATCTCCGTGGCGAGGTTCTGCCAGGGCACCCGGATCTCCGGGCCGGTGGAGAAGATGCCGAGGACCGGACCCGCGCCCTTCTCCTGGGCCTCGACCGCCTTGGCCGTGGTGGCCTGGGCACCCGGACCGCCGACGATCTCCTTGTCGGTGAGGTGCGCCTGGAACTGGCCGTAGTAGGCGACCCACACCAGGGTCGCGCCGATCGCGGCGCCGAGCAGCTGGCCCGCCCAGTAGACCGGAACGTTGCTCCAGTCGCCGTCCTTGATCGCGAGCGCGAGCGTCACGGCCGGGTTCAGATGGGCGCCGGACAGCGGCGCCGAGGTGTAGACGGCCGTGAGCACGGCGAAGCCCCACCCGAAGGTGATGGCGAGCCAGCCGGCGTTGCGGGCCTTGGAGGCCTTCAGCGTGACGGCGGCGCAGACGCCTCCGCCGAGCAGGATGAGTATGGCGGTACCGATGGTCTCGCCGATGAAGATGTCGGAGCTGGACACCCGCGACTCCTTTGTCCTTCGTCCAGGGAAGCCGTTCTCCCCGGGTCCCTCCGGGGGTCTGGCGCCCTCGGGGGTGAGAGCGATTCCGGTCCTTGGCGTTGTCACACTCTAGCGCGTATTGCCGGTAGGTGTTCGACAATGCCGACCGATGGACGGGAGTCTTGCCCCGGGGTCACGTGTGCGTCAAGGGTTCGGTTCTCGAAAACGCGATCGTTACTGATCCCCGGGCTCCAGGGGGTCGTCCGCGGGGCGCCCGCGGGCATGACGAAGGCCGGGACGCCCTACGGCATCCCGGCCCGAACCCGCTGCTCAGAAGCGCCCGGCGCCCAGATCCCGCGACACCGCGCGGGCGCAGTCCCGTACCGCCGCGATCAGCTCGGGGCGCAGCTCGCCGTCCCGGCGCAGCCGCTCCACGGCCCCCGTGATGCCGACCGCCCCGACCGGCATGCGCCGCCGGTCGTGGATGGGCGCGGCGAGGGAGGCCACACCCTCCCAGGTCTCCTCCACGTCCGCCGCGTAGCCACGCGCGCGCGTGACGTCGAGGATGTGCTCGAAGGCGTCCAGGTCGCACACCGTGCGGTCCGTGAAGGGCTTGCGGTCGGCCTCCAGGGCCTCACTGTGCGCCACCGGGTCGTACGCCGACAGCACCTTGCCCAGGGCCGTGGAGTGCAGTGGCTGCATGGCCCCGATCTCCAGCACCTGCCGGCTGTCGTCCGGCCGGAAGACGTGGTGCACGATCAGCACGCCCTGCTGGTGCAGGACCCCCAGATGGACGCTCTCGCCGCTGGACCGCGCCAGGTCGTCCGTCCACACCAGGGCCCGCGCCCGCAGCTCGTGCACGTCCAGGTAGGTGGTGCCCAGCCGGAGCAGCTCCGCGCCCAGCTGATAGCGCCCGGAGGGTTCGTCCTGTTCGACGAACCCCTCCTGCTGGAGCGTGCGCAGGATGCCGTGGGCGGTGCCCTTGGCCAGGCCCAGCGCCGAGGCGATGTCGGACAGGCCCAGCCGCCGCTCCCCGCCCGCGAGCAGCCGCAGCATCGCGGCCGCCCGTTCGACCGACTGGATGTTCCGTGCCATCCGCCCTCCTGCCTCCGTCCCCTTCGCCGTCCACGAGCGGCACGCAAGTACCGTCGTTCGGCAATGTCGAACACTACCGGTCCATGCCGACCTCCCGCTAATGGTCGGTCAACACCTGTTACGCCGCCCGACCCCTCGTGGTGGCGTGGCGGCAGTGTGGCGGTGACCGGCCCCGCACGCGAGCACCGGCACGACCGACGTCCCCCTCCGTCCCCGTCCGTCCCGTGGACGCCCTGACCATACGGCCCCCGACCCGGCTACCCTGACGGCGTGCGCACTCCTCGGGAAGCCGTACGGCCCGCATCCTGAGGTCACGCAAAGCCGACAGCCGTCGCATCCGAGGGAGCCCTTCCATGGCCTCTGTGCCGCCGACCCCTTCCGCCGACAGCCGGACCCGTGTGTCCGAGCTCCGCCAGGCCCTGGCCACCCGTGTGGTGGTGGCCGACGGGGCCATGGGCACCATGCTCCAGGCCCAGGAGCCCACGCTCGAGGACTTCGAGAACCTCGAGGGCTGCAACGAGATCCTCAACCTCACCCGGCCCGACATCGTCCGTTCGGTCCACGAGGCCTACTTCGACGCGGGTGTCGACTGCGTCGAGACCAACACGTTCGGCGCAAACCACACGGCGGCGGCCGAGTACGACATCGCCGACCGCGTGTTCGAACTGTCCGAGGCGGGCGCCCGCATCGCCCGCGAGACCGCCGACGCCTTCGGTGCCCGCGACGGCCGGCAGCGCTGGGTCCTCGGCTCGATCGGCCCCGGCACCAAGCTGCCCACCCTCGGCCACATCGGCTACGGAACCCTGCGCGACGGCTTCCAGGCCAACGCCGAGGGCCTGCTCGCCGGCGGCGCCGACGCCCTGATCGTCGAGACCACCCAGGACCTCCTGCAGACCAAGTCCTCCATCCTCGGCGCCAAGCGCGCCATGGAGGCCACCGGCGCAGAGGTCCCCCTGCTGGTCTCCATGGCCTTCGAGACCACCGGCACCATGCTGCTGGGCTCCGAGATCGGCGCCGCGCTGACCGCGCTGGAACCCCTCGGCATCGACATGATCGGCCTGAACTGTTCCACCGGCCCCGCCGAGATGAGCGAGCATCTGCGCTACCTCGCCCGGCACTCGCGCACCCCCCTGCTGTGCATGCCGAACGCCGGTCTGCCCATCCTCACCAAGGACGGCGCCCACTTCCCGCTCGACCCCGAGGGCCTGGCCGACGCCCAGGAGAACTTCGTACGCGACTACGGCCTGAATCTCATCGGCGGTTGCTGCGGCACCACGCCCGAGCACCTCAGGCAGCTCGTGGAGCGCGTCCAGGGCGCCACACCCGTCGAGCGCGACCCGCGCCCCGAGCCCGGTGCCGCCTCCCTCTACCAGACGGTCCCCTTCCGCCAGGACACCTCGTACCTGGCGATCGGTGAGCGCACCAACGCCAACGGCTCCAAGAAGTTCCGCGAGGCGATGCTGGAGGCCCGCTGGGACGACTGCGTCGAGATGGCCCGCGAGCAGATCCGCGAGGGCGCGCACATGCTCGACCTGTGCGTGGACTACGTGGGCCGCGACGGCGTCGCCGACATGGAGGAACTCGCCGGCCGCTTCGCCACCGCCTCCACCCTGCCGATCGTCCTGGACTCCACCGAGGTGCCCGTCATCCAGGCCGGCCTGGAGAAGCTCGGCGGCCGCGCGGTGATCAACTCCGTGAACTACGAGGACGGCGACGGACCCGAGTCGCGGTTCGCGCGCGTCACCCGGCTGGCCCAGGAGCACGGCGCCGCGCTGATCGCCCTCACCATCGACGAGGAGGGCCAGGCCCGCACCCCCGAGAAGAAGGTCGAGATCGCCGAACGGCTGATCGACGACCTCACCGGGAACTGGGGCATCCAGGAGTCGGACATCCTCATCGACACCCTGACCTTCACCATCTGCACCGGTCAGGAGGAGTCCCGTAAGGACGGCGTCGCCACCATCGAGGCGATCCGCGAGCTCAAGCGCCGCCACCCGGACGTCCAGACCACCCTGGGCCTGTCCAACATCTCCTTCGGACTCAACCCGGCCGCCCGCATCCTGCTGAACTCCGTCTTCCTCGACGAGTGCGTCAAGGCGGGCCTGGACTCCGCCATCGTCCACGCCTCCAAGATCCTGCCCATCGCGCGCTTCAGCGAGGAAGAGGTCCGAACGGCCCTCGACCTGATCCACGACCGCCGCAGCGAGGGCTACGACCCCCTCCAGAAGCTCATGCAGCTCTTCGAGGGCGCCACCGCCAAGTCCCTCAAGGCCGGCAAGGCCGAGGAACTCGCCGCCCTGCCGCTGGAGGAGCGCCTCAAGCGGCGCATCATCGACGGCGAGAAGAACGGCCTGGAGGCCGACCTCGACACCGCCCTCGAAGACCGGCCCGCCCTCGACATCGTCAACGAGACCCTCCTCGACGGCATGAAGGTCGTCGGCGAGCTCTTCGGCTCCGGCCAGATGCAGCTGCCGTTCGTCCTGCAGTCCGCCGAAGTCATGAAGGCGGCCGTCGCCCACCTCGAACCGCACATGGAGAAGTCCGACGCCGACGGCAAGGGCACCATCGTGCTGGCCACCGTCCGCGGAGACGTCCACGACATCGGCAAGAACCTCGTCGACATCATCCTGTCCAACAACGGCTACAACGTCGTCAACCTCGGCATCAAGCAGCCCGTCTCCGCGATCCTCGACGCCGCCCAGGAGCACCGCGCCGACGTCATCGGCATGTCCGGCCTCCTGGTCAAGTCCACGGTGATCATGAAGGAGAACCTGGAGGAGCTCAACCAGCGCGGCCTGGCGGCGAACTACCCGGTCATCCTCGGCGGCGCCGCCCTCACCCGCGCCTACGTCGAACAGGACCTGCACGAGATCTACCAGGGCGAGGTCCGCTACGCCCGCGACGCCTTCGAGGGGCTGCACCTCATGGACGCCCTCATCGGCGTCAAGCGCGGCGTCCCCGGCGCCAAGCTGCCCGAGCTCAAGCAGCGCCGCGTCCGCGCCGGCGCCGCCGTGGCCGTCGAGGAACGCCCCGAGGAGGGCCACGTCCGCTCCGACGTCGCCACCGACAACCGCGTCCCCGAGCCGCCGTTCTGGGGCACCCGCGTCATCAAGGGCATCCAGCTCAAGGAGTACGCCACCTGGCTGGACGAGGGCGCCCTCTTCAAGGGCCAGTGGGGCCTCAAGCAGGCCCGCACCGGCGACGGACCGACCTACGAGGAACTCGTCGAGACCGAGGGCCGCCCGCGTCTGCGCGGCCTGCTGGACCGGCTCCAGACGGAGAACCTCCTCGAGGCCGCCGTCGTGTACGGCTACTTCCCCTGCGTGTCCAAGGACGACGACCTGATCATCCTGGACGAGCACGGCAACGAGACCAAGCGCTTCACCTTCCCGCGCCAGCGCCGCGGCCGCCGCCTGTGCCTCGCGGACTTCTTCCGCCCCCAGGAATCGGGGGAGACCGACGTCGTCGGCCTCCAGGTCGTCACCGTCGGCTCCCGCATCGGCGAGGAGACCGCCAAGCTCTTCGCGTCCAACTCCTACCGCGACTACCTCGAGCTGCACGGCCTGTCCGTCCAGCTCGCCGAGGCCCTCGCCGAGTACTGGCACGCGCGCGTGCGCTCCGAACTCGGCTTCGCCGGCGAGGACCCCGCCGAGATGGAGGACATGTTCTCCCTGAAGTACCGGGGCGCCCGCTTCTCCCTCGGCTACGGCGCCTGCCCCGACCTGGAGGACCGCGCGAAGATCGCCGACCTGCTGAAGCCCGAGCGGATCGGCGTCCACCTGTCCGAGGAGTTCCAGCTCCACCCCGAGCAGTCCACGGACGCCATCGTCATCCACCACCCCGAGGCGAAGTACTTCAACGCACGGTGACACCCGTGTCACTGAGCACACTGATCCGATAAGTCGTACACTGGTCGGTCCACTGCAGGCCGGTTCCCCAGCGGGAACCGGCCTGCTCGTCCCTCAAAGGAGGTATGTGGATGACCAGCACGGTTCCCGCGCCCCTGACCCGTACGGCCGAAGGCTCGGCACTCCAGGCGGTGCTCCTCGACATGGACGGCACCCTGGTGGACACCGAGGGCTTCTGGTGGGACGTCGAGGTGGAGATCTTCGCCGGCCTCGGCCACGCCCTCGACGACGCCTGGCGCCATGTCGTGGTCGGCGGCCCCATGAGCCGCAGCGGCGGGTTCCTGATCGAGGCGACCGGGGCCGACATCACCCTCGCCGAACTCTCCGTCCTGCTCAACGAGGGCTTCGAGGACCGCATCACCCGCGCCCTGCCCCTGATGCCGGGAGCCGCCCGGCTGCTGGCCGAGCTCGCGGAGCACGAGATCCCCACGGCCCTCGTCTCCGCCTCCCACCGCCGCATCATCGACCGCGTCCTGGCCTCGCTCGGCCCCCAGCACTTCGCGCTGACCGTCGCCGGCGACGAGGTCGCCCGCACCAAGCCGCACCCCGAGCCGTACCTCTTCGCGGCCGCCGGCCTCGGCGTGGACCCCGCCCGGTGTGCCGTCGTCGAGGACACCGCGACCGGGGTCGCCTCGGCGGAGGCGGCGGGCTGCCATGTGGTGGCGGTGCCCTCCGTGGCCCCGATCACCGCCGCCGCCCGGCGCACCGTGGTGACCTCGCTGGAACAGGTCGACCTGCCTTTTCTCCGCGGTCTGATGCCCCTGTGACTCCGCTCCGATGATCACCGCCGCGATCATGGGTGATCCGCTCGATGACGGAATTCGCAGCACTCGTTCACCGAGCGTGCACCGCCGATAGCAAGTAATTCGGCGGATGTGCGCACGGGGGAATCGCACGGCGGAATTCCGATCTTCGGTAACGGTTGAATTTCGGACCGGCGCAGACTGTTGACGGTGTGACCTTCCCCACGTCAGGCGCGGCCGACGGGGGGTCCCCTCTGTGCCCGGACGCCGTGTAAGGGGTGTTCTGCCGCGCCTTTGTGTCCCGATTGATGGACAGCTGCGCCGATCGTTCCGCTCGTGATTTTTCAATGCGTTCGCATACGGTTTCGCTGCGTGATGGGCTTTCAACTCCGGTCGCGGCGAACCCTCGTGCCGGTCCGGACTAATCTCGTCGCGGAACATCACCCCTATCCCCGTGATCCGCTGCGACAACCTTGCATGCCGGGTACACGGACCGACAGCTCTGGAGAAACTCGAGCATGAACCGCAAGACTTTGGTGCTGCCGGCCGTGGTCGGTCTGCTCGCGCCCGTACTCGCCGCCTGCGGCGGGGCCGACAGCGGGAGCGGCGGCGGCGACGCCATCGTCGTGGGCACCACCGACCGGTTCACCGCCACGAAGGCCGAGCCCGCACCGCTCGACCCCGCCTACGCCTACGACGTCGGCACCTGGAACATCCTGCGCCAGACCGTGCAGACCCTGATGATCGTGCCCAAGGGCGACGGCGACCCCGTCCCCGAGGCGGCGCAGTCCTGCGGATTCACCGACAGCGGCAACGAACGCTACGCCTGCAAGCTCCGTGACGGCCTGAAGTTCGCCAACGGCGACGCCATCACCGCCGCGGACGTCAAGTTCTCCATCGACCGCGCCCGCGCCATCAAGGCCGACACCGGTGTCTTCGCCCTGCTGTCCACCATCGACACCGTCGAGACGCAGGGTGACAACGAAGTCATCTTCCACCTCAAGACCGCCGACGCCACCTTCCCGTACAAGCTGTCGACCCCTGTCGCCGGCATCGTCAACCCCGACGACTACGAGAAGGACAAGCTCCGCGACGGCTTCGAGGTCGACGGCTCCGGCCCGTACACCCTGAAGGCCGAGACCGACGGCGACGCCATCACCAAGGCCGTGTTCACCAAGAACCCCACCTACAAGGGGACGCTGAAGGTGAACAGCGACGAGGTCGACATGGTCTCCTACGACGACGCCGACGCCATGGACACCGCCCTCGAAAAGGGCGACATCGACCTGATGACCCGCACCATGTCCCCGGAGCAGATCAAGAAGCTCTCCGAGGCCTCCGCCGACAGCGACATCGACATGGTCGAGCTCGCCGGCCTCGAGATCCGCTACCTGGCCTTCAACACGGACGCCCCCGTCGTGAAGACCAAGGCCGTGCGCCAGGCGATGGCCCAGGTCATCAACCGCAACGAGTTGGTCTCCCAGGTCTACGGCTCCCAGGCCGAAGCCCTCTACTCGCTCGTCCCGGCCTCCGTCACCGGACACTCCAACGCCTTCTTCAACAAGTACAGCGACCCGAGCGTCACCAAGGCCAAGGCCCTGCTCGCCGCCGCCGACATCACCACCCCGGTGAAGCTCACGCTGAACTACACGACCGACCACTACGGTCCGGCCACCAAGCAGGAGTTCGAGCTGCTGAAGAAGCAGCTCAACGACAGCGGCCTGTTCGACGTCACCATCAAGGGCACCGCCTGGGACACCTTCGCCCCCGCCGAGCGCAAGGGCAAGTACGCCGTCTACGGCATGGGCTGGTTCCCCGACTTCCCCGACGCGGACAACTTCCTCGCGCCGTTCCTGGACAAGGACAACACCCTCAACTCCCCGTACAGCAACAGCGACATCATCAACAACCTGATCCCGCAGTCCCGCCGGGAGGCCGACCGCGTCAGCGCCGGCAAGAGCCTCACCGAGATCCAGGACATCGTCGCCGACGACGTCCCGATCCTCCCGCTGTGGCAGGGCAAGCAGTACATCGCCGCCAACACCGACATCACCGGCACCGCGTACGTCCTCAACTCCTCCGCCACGCTCCAGCTGTGGGAACTCGGCCGAGGCGTGAGCAACTGAGGGAACCCTTCCGGTCGAGTGATACGTTCGTTCGCGGCCGGGGCCCGGGACGGTGCCCCGGTGTGACGGGACCAGACGACAAGGTATTTCGTGAATATCCGTAACCAGTGGCCGGTCCTGCCCATCGTGGCGGGACTGGCCTCCGGCATGTTGACCGGCTGCGGCACCCAGACCGGGGGCTCGGACGGCGACGGCTCCACCGTGGTGCTCGGGATGTCGGACGACGTCCTCGCCACGGACCCGGCCTCCGGCTACGACCCCGGATCCTGGATGCTGTTCAACAACGTCTTCCAGTCGTTGCTCAGCTTCCCCAAGGGCGGCACCGAACCCGAGCCCGACGCGGCGAAGGAATGCTCCTTCACGGACCGGCAGACCAAGGTCTACCGCTGCACCCTCAAGGACGGCCTGAAGTTCTCCAACGGTGACGACCTCACCTCCGAGGACGTCAAGTTCTCCTTCGACCGCATGCTGAAGATCAACGACGACAACGGCCCCGCCGTCATGTTCCCGATGCTCGACAAGGTCGCGACACCGGACGCCAAGACCGTCGTCTTCACCCTGAAGGTCCCCGACGCCACCTTCCCCAGCAAGCTCGCCTCCGGCGCCGGCTCCATCGTCGACCACAGGAAGTACGACGCCGACGGCCTGCGCAAGGACGGCGGCGCCGTCGGCTCCGGCCCCTACACCCTCGACTCCTTCGACGAGGACCAGGCCGTCTTCTCCGTCAACGAGAACTACCGCGGCACCGCGGGCGACCCTCAGAACAAGGGCGTCACCCTCAAGTTCTTCGGCGGCGACCAGAAGGCCCTCAAGAAGGCCCTCCTCGACGGCGACATCGACATCGCCTACCGCGGCCTCACCGCCGCCGACATCGCCGACATCGACGCCGGCACCGGCGAGGGCGCCGAGGTGGTCGAAGGCAGCAGCGCCGAGGTCCAGCACCTCGTCTTCAACACCGCCGACCCCGTCACCGGAAAACTCGGCGTCCGCCGGGCCATCGCCTACCTCATCGACCGCGAAGCCCTCATCAGGGACGTCTACGAAGGCACCGCCGACCCGCTCTACTCGATCATCCCGGCCGGCATAGCGGGCCACAACACCGCCTTCTTCGACCGCTACGGCGCCCGCCCCTCCCGGGCCAAGGCCGCCGCCGCACTCCAGGACGAGGGCATCACCGGGAAGGTGAAACTCACCCTCTGGTCCACCCCGTCCCGCTACGGCCCCGCCACCGACCAGGAACTCAAGACCGTCGCCGCCCAGCTCAACGCCAGCGGCCTCTTCGACGCCGACGTCAAGTCCGTCCCCTTCGACCAGTACGAGAAGGACATCGCCGACGGCAAGTACGGCGTCTACGTCAAGGGCTGGGTCCCCGACTTCCCCGACGCCGACAACTTCACCGCGCCCTTCTTCGGCGACGGCAACGTCCTCGCCAACAACTACACCAACAAGACCATCACCGGCACGCTCATCCCGCGCACCGCCGCCCAGAGCGACCGCACCGCCACCGACGCCGACTACTCCACCCTCCAGGACATCGTCGCCGAGGAACTCCCCGTCCTCCCGATCTGGCAGGCCAAGCAGTACGCCGTCGTCGGCGAGAACGTCTACGGCCTCGAGAACTGCCTCGACGCCTCCACCGTGTTCCGCTTCTGGGAACTCAGCAAGGGCTGACCCCCGGCAGACACGACGAAGGGCGCCCCCGCTCGGCAGGGGCGCCCTTCACGTCGTACCCTCGCGCCCTACTGCTGCGCGCCGGGCCGCACCAGACCGCTCTCGTACGCGTACACCGCGGCCTGCACCCGGTCGCGCAGCCCCAGCTTCGTCAGCACATGCCCCACATGCGTCTTCACCGTGGTCTCACTGACGAACAGATCGGCCGCGATCTCCGCGTTCGACAACCCCCGCGCCACCAGCTTCAGCACCTCCACCTCACGGTCCGTCAGCGTGTGCAGCGTGTCCGGCACCGGCTCGTCGCCCGACGGCAGATGCGTGGCGTACTTGTCCAGCAGCCGGCGCGTGATGCTCGGCGCCAGCATCGCCTCACCCGCCGCCACCACCCGGATCGCCTGCACCAGTTCATGGGCGGGCGCGTCCTTCAGCAGGAACCCACTGGCCCCCGCCCGCAACGCCTCCACCACGTACTCGTCGAGGTCGAACGTCGTCAGCACCAGCACCTTCGCCGGCCCGTCCCGCCCCGGTCCGGTGATCTGCCGGGTCGCCTCAACCCCGTCCATCCGCGGCATCCGGATGTCCATGAGCACCACATCGGGCTGCAACGCCCGCACCTGGTCCAGGGCCTGCAGACCGTCTCCGGCCTCACCGACGACCGCGAGGTCCTGCTCCGCCTCCAGGATCATCCGGAAGCCGGTACGCAGCAGCGGCTGGTCGTCGACCAGTAGGACGCGGATGGCCACGTGAGTCTCCTTCGCTAGTCCGGCCCCATTCTGCCCTGCTCGGTGTCACCGGACGCCGCCGCCCTCACCGGCAGCGGGTACGGCGGGGGAGTACCGCCGAACTCCGGACAGTGCGCCTGGTGATCGCACCAGCCGCACAGCTTCGTCGGCCGTGGCCGCCACTCACCCGTCTCGGTCGCCTCCCGGATCGCCTCCCACAGCGCCAGCAGCCGACGCTCCACCCGCTCCAGATCGGCGAGATCGGGATCGTAGGTCAGCACATCCCCGCTCCCGAGGTAGACCAGCTGGAGCCGCCTCGGCAGCACGTTCTTCAGCCGCCACACCACCAGCGCGTAGAACTTCATCTGGAACAACGCGCCGTCCGCGTACTCCGCGCGCGGCGCCTTGCCCGTCTTGTAGTCAACGATCCGCACCTCGCCGGTGGGCGCCACGTCGACCCGGTCGATGATCCCGCGCAGCCTGAGCCCCGACTCCAGCTCCGCCTCCACGAACAGCTCCCGCTCCGCGGGCTCCAGACGCGTCGGATCCTCCAGCGTGAACCAGCGCTCCACCAGCGCCTCCGCCTCGGCCAGCCAACCCGCCATCCGCACACCGTCCGGATCGTCGGCGAACAGCTCCACCACCTCCGGCCGCGTCTGACGCAACCGGTCCCACTGCCCCGGAATCAACGCCTTCGCCCGCGGCGCCGTCCGCTCCGCCGCCGGCGCGTCGAACAACCGCTCCAGCACCGCGTGCACCAGCGTGCCCTTGGTCGCCGCCGGACTCGGCTTCTCCGGCAACCGGTCAATCACCCGGAACCGGTACAACAACGGACACTGCATGAAGTCCCCGGCCCGAGAGGGCGACAGGGAGGCCGGCGCCACGGCGGGCCTGACCGGTACGGGTGCGGGCGCAGCTTCGGGCGAGGGCGAGGGCGAGGGCACGAGGCCCGATGCGCCCTGGCCCGAGAGGGCCGGGCCGGCAACAGCTTCGGGCCCGTCGGCCGCCGCGTCATTGCCGGACACCGTGGCCGGCGTGCCCGCATCGGACGCGCTGGCTCCCGGCGCCGGTTCGGGCCCGTCGGTCGCCGCGTCACTGTGGGACACCTCGGCTGGCGTGCCCGCTTCGGACGCGCCGACCCCCGCGACCGGTTCGGGCCCGTCGGTCGCGGTGCTTCTGCCGGACGTCCTGGCTGCCTCGCCCCCGCCGGACGCAAGCCCGGCCCCCGCCCCGGCCTCCGGCGCGGCCACCCCCGCCCCCACCTCCGGTCCGGCCTCGGCGCTCGCCTCCGCCCGGGCCGACTCCTCCGCGTCCCCGCCCTCGACGCCCGCCCCGCCGGCGCCCTCGCTGCTGCTGTCCATGCCTCAGACCATACGGCCCGCCACTGACAGTCACCCAGCCCCGGCCCGCCCACCCGGCGACGAGCGGGGAAACACGGGGGGTGCCGGGGCGGAACGCGTCACGACGGCCGCATACCATCGGTCACAGACCCTTCCGCCCGGCAGGAGCGGGAGACGCTTCGAACGAGGGGACATCGTGGTGGAAAGCGGCGGGAGCGGGCGGCCGCGGCCGGACAACGAAGAGTCGGCCGAGCACCCCGTCACACCAGCCCCCCAGGCCACCGCCCCGGAGCCCGAGGGCCCGGCCCCTTCCACGCCTCCCACGGAGCCCGCACCGGCCCCGTCCGAGGGGCAGAGGAGCGGAGCCGAGCCGCCCTCCGACGCGTCGGCGCCGGAAGCACAGCCTTCGAACGGGCGAGCGGAGGGGGAGCAACCCTCCGCCGAGCGGACGGGCGACGCGGAGTCGCCGGACACCCCGACCGCCGACGCCCCACCCGCCGCCGCTCCGACCACCGACGCACCCACCACCGACGCACCCACCACCGACGCCCCACTCACCGCCGCCCCCACCACCGACGCCCCACCCACCGCCGCCCCGCCCTCGGCCTCCGCGCCCACCGAGCCGCCCGCCGCGCCCGCGCCGCAGAGCCCCGACGCG
This sequence comes from Streptomyces sp. NPDC005820, assembly GCF_040630255.1. Classification (NCBI taxonomy): domain Bacteria; kingdom Bacillati; phylum Actinomycetota; class Actinomycetes; order Kitasatosporales; family Streptomycetaceae; genus Streptomyces; species Streptomyces sp. NPDC005820. The sequence continues at coordinate 219,798 of NZ_JBEXXE010000008.1, read as the reverse complement.
GGAGGCGCCGGCCACGACGCACGCGCCGCCGCCCCCGGCGACGAGCCCGCCTCCCACGACGTACCCCCCACAACCCCCGCACCCCCGCACCCCACCCAGAACAGCGACCACGTCCGGGCCCACGCCCACGCGCACGCCCACGACTCCGGCGCCGCCCAGCCCCCCGCCCCCGTCGGCATCAAGGGCCCCCCGCCCCAGCGGCCCCCGGAGCAGCCCCGAGGCGGACTGCTCATGGGGCGGCCCTTCGGCGTGCCCGTCTACGTGGCGCCCAGCTGGTTCCTCGTCGCCGCCCTGATCACCTGGGTGTTCGGCGGACAGCTCGACCGCGTCCTGCCCGAACTCGGCGCCGCCCGCTACCTGGTCTCCCTCTTCTTCGCGGTCGCCTTCTACGCCTCCGTCCTCATCCACGAACTCGCCCACACCATCGCCGCCCTCCGCTTCAAACTCCCCGTCCGCCGCATCCAGCTCCAGTTCTTCGGCGGCGTCTCCGAGATCGAGAAGGAAGCCGAGACCCCCGGCCGCGAGTTCTGGCTCGCCTTCGTCGGCCCCCTGCTCTCCCTCGTCCTCGCCGGCGTCTTCTACGCCGCCATGCAGCCCGTCGAACCCGGCACCGTCCCCGGCGTCCTCCTCGCCGGCCTGATGATCTCCAACCTCATCGTGGCCGTCTTCAACCTCCTCCCCGGCCTCCCCCTCGACGGCGGCCGCATGCTCCGCGCCGTCGTCTGGAAGATCACCGGCAAACCCATGACCGGCACCATCGCCGCCGCCTGGGTCGGCCGCGCCCTCGCCGTCTCCGTCCTCATCGGCCTCCCCCTGCTCACCCAGTCCGGTGCCCTCGGCTCCAGCGCCGAGGACAGCGTCGGCATGGACACCGTCACCGACGCCCTGCTCGCCGCCATCCTCGCCGCGATCATCTGGACCGGCGCCGGCAACAGCCTGCGCATGGCCCGGCTCAGGGAACACCTCCCGGAACTGCGCGCCCGCACCCTCACCCGCCGCGCCGTACCCGTCGAGACCGACACCCCCCTCTCCGAGGCCCTGCGCCGCGCCAACGCCGCCGGCGCCCGCGCCCTCGTCGTCGTCGACGCCCACGGCGAACCCCTCTCCCTCGTGCGCGAGGCCGCCATCGTCGGCGTCCCCGAACACCGCCGCCCCTGGGTCGCCGTCAGCGGCCTCGCCCAGGACCTCACCGACGGCATGCGCGTCTCCGCCGAACTCGCGGGGGAGGACCTCCTGGACGTCCTGCGGGCGACCCCGGCCACCGAATACCTCGTCGTCGAGGAGACCGGCGAGATCTACGGCGTCCTGTCCGCCGCCGACGTCGAACGCGCCTTCGTCAAAGCCATGGCCCGCCCCTCCTAGAGCACCCTCCCACCCGTGGTCGGCGGCCCCGCCAAACGCCGGTAGGCTGTTCACATGTCCGAACCGACCGGTGCCGCCCGCAGGCGCGGGCCCTTCAAGGTCGGGGACCAGGTTCAGCTGACCGACCCCAAGGGCCGCCACTACACGTTCACGCTCGAGGACGGGAAGAACTTCCACACCCACAAGGGTTCCTTCCCGCACGACGAGCTGATCGGCGCTCCCGAGGGCAGCGTTGTCCGCACCACCGGTAACGTCGCCTACCTCGCGCTGCGCCCCCTGCTCCCCGACTACGTCCTGTCCATGCCCCGCGGGGCAGCCGTCGTCTACCCGAAGGACGCGGGGCAGATCCTCGCCTTCGCCGACATCTTCCCCGGCGCCCGCGTCGTCGAAGCCGGCGTCGGCTCCGGCTCGCTCAGCAGCTTCCTGCTGCGCGCCATCGGCGACCAGGGCATGCTGCACTCCTACGAGCGCCGCGAGGACTTCGCCGACATCGCCCGACAGAACGTCGAGCGCTACTTCGGCGGCCCCCACCCCGCCTGGCAGCTCACCGTCGGCGACCTGCAGGACAACCTGAGCGACACCGACGTCGACCGCGTCATCCTCGACATGCTCGCCCCCTGGGAGTGCCTCGAGGCCGTCTCCAAGGCCCTCGTCCCCGGCGGCATCCTCTGCTGCTACGTCGCCACCACCACCCAGCTCGCCCGGACCGTCGAGTCCATCCGCGAGATCGGCTGCTTCAACGAGCCGACCGCCTGGGAGACGATGATCCGCAACTGGCACATCGAGGGCCTCGCCGTCCGCCCCGACCACCGCATGATCGGCCACACCGGCTTCCTGCTCACCGCCCGCCGCCTCGCCGACGGCGTCGAGCCGCCCATGCGCCGCCGCCGCCCCGCCAAGGGCGCCTACGGCGAGGACTACGCCGGCCCCAACGCCGACGGAGGCAACGGCCGCTGACCCGGCCTTCGCACCACGGACAACGACAGGGCGCCGTGGCCGAGTTCCCGCAACCATCCGGGAACTCGGCCACGGCGCCCTCACCTTGACCCCGCACCATTGCCGTTCGGCATCCCGCACCCCGCCGTTCCGCCGCCCTGTGACGTGTGGCACGATGCTGGCCACCCCCCACCTCCACCGGCACAGCCACCCCAGGAGACGCTCCTAGTGCAGCAACCCGCCGTCCCGGAATTGGCACACACCCACACCCGGCCCATCCACTGGGTCGCCACCGCCACCGCGGTGGCCGGCGTCGTGGCCCTCTCCTCGATCCTCCAGCCCGGACCCGCGACGGCAGCCCAGGCCTCCCCGCCGCACAGCGGCACCACCCCCGCCCCCTCGGCCACCGCCCCCGCCACCACCGGCGTCGACTTCCCCCTCGACTGCGGCCCCACGGTCAAGCCGATCGTCATGCGGAAGGCCGACGGAGACCTCGACGGCGACGGCAGGCCCGAAACCGTCGCCGCCGTCCACTGCGACGCCCCCATGGGCACCCCGCCCGACGGTGTCTACGTCCTTGCCCAGGCCGCGGGCAGCACCCACGCGCGCGTGGTCGCCACCCTCGTCGACCCCAAGGACCGCACCAACGTCACCACCCTCACCGTCACCGACGGTGCCGTCCTCGCCACCCTCCTCGGCTACTCCTCGGCGGACGTGCCCAGTTGCTGCCCCGACCTCAAGGACAGCGTCAAGTGGCAATGGAAGGACGACAGGTTCATCCGCTCGACACCCGCCGGCGCCCACAGCGTCTGAATCAGGCCAGTACGCCCTGTGAGAAATCAGACAACCCTCACGGCCCGTACCTGAACGGTCACTCCGCGTCCGGGCCGTACACCTCGACCCTGTCCGAAACGCGACGTACATGAATGCACTCGCCCGGACACTCCCGCACCGAGTCCACCACGTCCGTCAACAGCGGCAACGGCACCGGCACCGTCGCCCCCTTGGCCTGCAGCAGCTCGTCCTGCGCACTCTTCACATACGCCAGCCCGTCGATGTCCAGCTCGAACACCTCCGGCGCGTACTGCGCGCAGATGCCGTCACCGGTACAGAGATCCTGGTCGATCCAGACCTCCAGCGTCTCCGCGCCGACACCGGCCTCCTGCTGCACGCTCATCTCTCCTGCCGTTTAGTGCCGAGCCGTACGGGAACGATGCAGGCTCTGACGGGTGTTGAACACTTCGACCCTACCCCCGCCCGCTTCCCAATCATGTTCGGTGGGTATTCCCCTGGCGTGAGGGAGAGCGCAAGGGTGAAGATCGGACACACCCCGACAGTCTTTGTGATCTAGGGGTTTCAATCGACACCCGCCCAGGTAGGGTCTGGAAGCGTCCAGCTCCCCTTGGAGGAGGTGAGGACCGTGGCAGCCCACGACGACGACATGAACCGCGGCATCCGCCCGGGACGAGGGTCCGACGACCCGTCCGGGCAGATTGCCTACCTTGAGCAGGAGATCGCCGTCCTGCGCCGCAAGCTCGCCGACTCTCCGCGACACACGAGGATTCTCGAAGAGCGGATCGTCGAGCTGCAGACCAACCTGGCCGGCGTGTCCGCACAGAACGAGCGACTCGCGAACACGCTCCGTGAGGCCCGCGACCAGATCGTGGCCCTCAAGGAAGAAGTCGACCGGCTCGCACAGCCCCCGGCCGGCTTCGGCGTCTTCCTCGTGGCGAACGAGGACGGCACGGCCGACATCTTCACCGGAGGCCGCAAACTCCGCGTGAACGTCAGCCCCAGCGTCGAGCTCGACGAGCTCCGACGCGGCCAGGAACTGATGCTCAACGAAGCGCTCAACGTGGTCGAGGCCATGGAATTCGAGCGGGTCGGGGACATCGTCACCCTCAAGGAGATCCTCGAGGACGGCGAGCGCGCCCTGGTCGTCGGGCACACCGACGAGGAACGGGTGGTCAGGCTCGCCGAGCCGCTGTTGGACGTCACCATCCGCCCCGGCGACGCCCTCCTGCTCGAACCCCGCTCCGGCTACGTCTACGAGATCGTCCCCAAGAGCGAGGTCGAGGAACTCGTCCTCGAAGAGGTCCCCGACATCGGGTACGAGCAGATCGGCGGCCTCGGCGGCCAGATCGAGGCCATCCGGGACGCCGTCGAGCTCCCGTACCTCTACCCCGACCTGTTCAAGGAGCACGAACTGCGCCCGCCCAAGGGTGTGCTCCTCTACGGGCCCCCCGGATGCGGCAAGACGCTCATCGCCAAGGCCGTCGCCAACTCGCTGGCCAAGAAGGTCGCCGAGGTGACCGGAGTGGCCGCCGGCAAGAGCTTCTTCCTCAACATCAAGGGCCCCGAGCTCCTGAACAAGTACGTCGGTGAGACCGAGCGCCAGATCCGCCTCGTCTTCCAGCGAGCCCGCGAGAAGGCCAGCGAGGGCACCCCTGTCATCGTCTTCTTCGACGAGATGGAATCCCTCTTCCGCACCCGCGGCTCCGGCGTCAGCTCGGACGTGGAGAACACCATCGTCCCCCAGCTCCTCGCCGAGATCGACGGCGTCGAGGGCCTGCAGAACGTGGTCGTCATCGGCGCCTCCAACCGCGAGGACATGATCGACCCCGCCATCCTGCGCCCCGGCCGCCTCGACGTGAAGATCAAGATCGAGCGCCCGGACGCCGAAGCGGCCAAGGACATCTTCGGCAAGTACCTCACCGAACGCCTTCCGCTGCACTCCGACGACGTCGGCGAACACGGAAACGACAAGACCACCACCGTCCAGAGCATGATCCAGACGGCAGTGGAACACATGTACGCCGAATCCGAGGAAAACCGCTTCCTGGAAGTCACCTACGCCAACGGCGACAAGGAAGTCCTCTACTTCAAGGACTTCAACTCCGGCGCCATGATCGAAAACATCGTGGGCCGCGCCAAGAAGATGGCGATCAAGGACTTCCTCGAAAAGAACCAGAAGGGCCTCCGCGTCTCCCACCTCCTCCAGGCCTGCGTGGACGAGTTCAAGGAGAACGAGGACCTGCCCAACACCACCAACCCCGACGACTGGGCCCGGATCTCCGGAAAGAAGGGCGAACGGATCGTCTACATCCGTACCCTCATCACCGGAAAGCAGGGCGCGGACACCGGACGCTCCATCGACACGGTGGCGAACACCGGACAGTACCTGTAAAAGAACAGGGCGGCTGCGGGTGCCCTCCACGGGTACCCGCAGCCGACTGCTTTTCAGGCCACGGCTGGAGCAAGGCAATGACGCAAATGATCTCCCCACCGGCACAGAGGCGTTCTAGGCTCTTTCCTACCGCCGGGTTGCGCAGTGCGGAGAGGACGGGCACCGCACCCGCACCGGAGCACCACCGGTATCTGAGCGGCGCCCACGACCGAGGGTGCCGCCGGGCAAGGAGGGCCGCATGACCGTACGGCGAGTAATGGGCATCGAGACGGAGTACGGCATCTCCGTCCCCGGCCACCCCAACGCCAATGCCATGCTCACCTCGTCCCAGATCGTCAACGCCTACGCCGCGGCGATGCACCGGGCCCGCCGGGCCCGCTGGGACTTCGAGGAGGAGAACCCGCTACGGGACGCCCGAGGCTTCGACCTCGCCCGCGAGGCCGCCGACGCCAGCCAGCTCACCGACGAGGACATCGGCCTCGCCAACGTGATCCTCACCAACGGCGCCCGCCTCTACGTCGACCACGCACACCCCGAATACAGCGCCCCCGAGGTCACCAACCCCCGCGACGCCGTCCTCTGGGACAAGGCCGGCGAACGGATCATGGCCGAGGCCGCCGAACGCGCGGCACAGCTCCCCGGCGCCCAGCCCATCCACCTCTACAAGAACAACACCGACAACAAGGGCGCCTCCTACGGCACGCACGAGAACTACCTGATGAAGCGGGAAACCGCCTTCTCCGACATCGTGCGCCACCTCACGCCCTTCTTCGTCTCCCGCCAGGTCGTCACCGGCGCCGGCCGCGTCGGCATCGGCCAGGACGGCCATGAACACGGCTTCCAGCTCAGCCAGCGCGCGGACTACTTCGAGGTCGAGGTAGGCCTGGAGACGACGCTGAAGCGCCCGATCATCAACACCCGCGACGAGCCCCACGCCGACGCCGAGAAGTACCGCCGCCTCCATGTGATCATCGGCGATGCGAACCTCTCCGAGATCTCGACCTACCTGAAGCTGGGCACGACGGCCCTGGTCCTCTCCATGATCGAGGACGGCTTCATCGCGGTCGACCTGGCCGTCGACCAGCCCGTACGCACCCTCCACCAGGTCTCCCACGACCCGACGCTGAAGAGGCTGGTCACCCTCCGCAGCGGCCGCACACTCACCGCGGTGCAGCTCCAGATGGAGTACTACGAGCTGTCGCGCAAATACGTGGAGGAGCGCTTCGGCGCCGACGCCGACGACCAGACCAAGGACGTCCTGGCCCGCTGGGAGGACACCCTCACCCGTCTGGAGAACGACCCGATGAGCCTCGCCGGCGAGCTGGACTGGGTCGCCAAGCGGGAGCTCATGGAGGGCTACCGCCGCCGTGACGGCCTCGACTGGGACGCGGCGAAGCTCCACCTCCTGGACCTCCAGTACGCCGATGTACGGGCCGAGAAGGGCCTCTACAACCGTCTCGCGGCCCGCGGGCGCATGAAGCGGCTCCTGGACGAGCCGGAGGTCGAGCGGGCCAAGGCCAAGCCTCCGGAGGACACGCGCGCGTACTTCCGCGGCCGCTGCCTCGAGCAGTACGCCGACGACGTCGCCGCCGCCTCCTGGGACTCGGTCATCTTCGACCTCCCGGGCCGCGACTCCCTCCAGCGCGTCCCAACCCTGGAACCGCTTCGCGGAACGCGAAATCACGTCAAGGAGCTCCTGGACCGCTGCCGCACGGCAGAAGACCTGGTCAAGGTCCTGTCGGGCGGCTGAGCGGGCTCGAGGAAGCTCTCCCGCGGCGGGGTGGAAACCCCGCCGCAAGGGAATCATCGAGGTGGGCCTCGTACGTTGGAACAACTACGGGGCCGATGTCGGACCCTCCTTGTAGGGTCTGATCATCACCGATCGGCAGGAAGCCGACCTGCCGAACATGTCGGGCGAACTGAGCGGGGTGAGGGTTATGGCGACCAAGGACACCGGCGGCGGCCAGCAGAAGGCGACGCGCTCCACGGAGGAGGTCGAGGAGCAGACGGAAGAGGCACAGGCTTCCGGCGACCTCAAGGAGCGCCACGAGAAGCTGAGCGACGACGTGGACTCCGTCCTCGATGAAATCGACGATGTCTTGGAGGAGAACGCAGAGGATTTCGTTCGAAGCTTCGTTCAGAAGGGTGGGCAGTAGGCGACTTTCTCCTTCGAATCGAAGGTGGCGGGGGATTCGAGGTTGGGGACCGAGGATGGCGTGAAGCGCTGCTCGCGGTGCAAGGAGCACAAGCCGCGAGCGGCGTTCGCGCAGAACAAGTCGATGCGTGACGGACTGCAGGCCTACTGCCGGGAGTGCGCATCTGCGTACCACCAGCAGCGGCAAGTCGCCAAGGGGCGCAATGTTCGTCCGCGAGTGGACGCGCCGCCAGGGCACAAGTACTGCCGCACCTGCGGCGAGATCAAACCGCACAGTGAGTGGACGCGGAATCGAACGGCTTCTGATGGTCTGGCGACGCTCTGCAAGTCGTGCAAGGCGGTGAAGGGGCGCCAGAGGCATCTGGAGCGAAACTACGGCCTCACCGAAGCCGAGCGTGACGCCATGGTCGCCTCGCAAATGGGGCTCTGCGTGATCTGCCTGAAAGCTCCCGCCGTACATGTGGATCATTGCCATCAGACGGGTAGGGTCCGTGGCGTACTGTGCTTCAACTGCAATTCGGCCATCGGCAAGTTGGGAGACGATCCCGACGCAGTTCGTCGGGCAGCCGCCTACCTGGAAGGAACTCCGTGGAAGCCAACACTCGTAGCACCGGGCGTCTACCAGCTGCCTTCCTGACGCCTGGGTCCTCGTCCTTCATGGACTTCCTGTCCGAGCACCAGCCCGAGATGCTCCCGGGCAACCGGCAGCTGCCGCCCACGCAGGGTGTGATCGAGGCGCCGCACGGGACGACCATCGTGGCCGTGACGTTCCCCGGGGGCGTGGTGCTCGCCGGTGACCGGCGGGCCACCATGGGCAACGTCATCGCCCAGCGGGACATCGAGAAGGTGTTCCCGGCCGACGAGTACTCCGCCGTCGGTATCGCCGGCACCGCCGGTCTGGCCGTGGAGATGGTGAAGCTGTTCCAGCTGGAGCTGGAGCACTTCGAGAAGGTCGAGGGGGCCCAGCTCTCCCTGGAGGGCAAGGCGAACCGGCTGTCGACCATGATCCGCTCCAACCTCGGCATGGCGATGCAGGGGCTGGCGGTCGTGCCGCTCTTCGCCGGCTTCGACGTGGACCGCGGCAAGGGCCGCATCTTCTCGTACGACGTCACCGGCGGCCGTTCCGAGGAGCACAACTACGCGTCCACGGGCTCCGGCTCGATCTTCGCGCGCGGCGCGATGAAGAAGCTGTTCCGTGACGACCTGAGCGAGGAGCAGGCCACGACCCTCGTGGTGCAGGCCCTCTACGACGCGGCCGACGACGACTCGGCGACCGGTGGTCCCGATGTCGCGCGCCGGATCTATCCGATCGTCACCGTGATCACCGAGGACGGCTTCCGCAGGCTCACCGACGACGAGTCCTCGGAGATCGCCCGTTCGATCCTCGAGCGCCGGCTGCAGCAGCCGGACGGCCCGCGGGCCGCCCTGCTGTAGCGCGGCCCGGTTCTTGTTGCAGGTGATCCAGTGACTTCGACAGAAAGGGACGGATAACCGGTGTCGACGCCGTTCTATGTCTCACCCCAGCAGGCGATGGCGGACCGCGCGGAGTACGCGCGCAAGGGCATCGCCCGTGGCCGCAGCCTGGTCGTGCTGCAGTTTGCCGACGGCATCGTGTTCGTCGGCGAGAACCCGTCCCGTGCGCTGCACAAGTTCAGCGAGATCTACGACCGGATCGGCTTCGCGGCCGCCGGCAAGTACAACGAGTACGAGAACCTGCGGATCGGCGGCGTGCGGTACGCCGATCTCCGTGGGTACACCTATGACCGCCACGACGTGACCGCGCGTGGTCTGGCGAACGTGTACGCCCAGACGCTGGGCACGATCTTCTCCTCGGCGGGCGAGAAGCCGTACGAGGTGGAGCTGGTGGTCGCGGAGGTCGGTGAGACCCCGGACGGTGACCAGATCTACCGGCTGCCGCACGACGGGTCGATCGTGGACGAGCACGGTTCGGTCGCGGTGGGCGGCAACGCCGAGCTGATCAGCAACTATCTCGACCAGCGCCATCAGGACGGGATGACGCTGGCGGAGGCGCTCAAGCTGGCCGTGCAGGCTCTGTCCCGTGAGTCGAACGGCACGCAGCGGGAGATTCCGGCGGAGCGGCTGGAGGTCGCGGTGCTGGACCGTACGCGTCCGCAGCAGCGGAAGTTCAAGCGCGTCGTGGGGCGTCAGCTGGCGCGGCTGCTGGAGGCGGACGGCGCGGCGACGGAGGCGGAGAGCTCCGAGGAGGAGGACTCCGGGGAGGAGTAGTCCGACCGCGGAGCCCTGCGCGCGCTCACCCTTTCTGTGCCCCGGCCGGGTCGACCGCCGGGGCACAGGGCGTTTCAGGAGGCGCCTGGTGGGGCTGTGGAGCCTCGTACGACGAGGTGGACGGGGATGTCCCCGGCGTCGGGTGTGCGGCCGTCCAGGACGGCGAGGAGGGTGTGCATGCCGCGTTCGCCGAAGAGCTCGGCGTCGAGGCGGACGGTGGTGAGCTCGGGGTCGAGGGCGGTGGCGAGGGCGAGGTCGTCGAGGCCGGTGACGGAGAGGTCGTCGGGGATGCGCAGGCCGAGGCGGCGGGCGGCTTTGTAGGCGCCGGCGGCGAGTTTGTCGTCGTCGCAGACGACGGCGGTGGGGCGGTGGGCGCCCGGAGCGCTGAGGGCGGCCTCGGTGGCGGCCAGGGCGCCCTCGATGGAAATCGGTGCCGGGGCGGTCCGCAGGGAGGTTCCTGGGGCGGCTGCGAGGCGTGTGGCGAGTTCGCGGGCGCGGACCTCGAAGGTCCAGGAGGGCACGTCGGCCGCGAGGTGCAGGAAGCGGCGGTGGCCGAGGCCGAGGAGGTGGTCGGTGACCTGGCGGATGCCGTCGGCGATGTCGAGGTTGACGGTGGCGGCGCCGAGGCTGCCGGCGGGGTCGCTGTCGAGCATGACGAGGGGGAGCTGGTCGCCGCGGATGGCGGTGAGGGCGTCGGCGGCCATGGAGGAGGCGATGACGCCGTCGAGGGCGGCCTGGGCGGAGGCGAAGGGGTCGCGGGCGGGGCCGACGCCTTCGGGGGAGGGGTAGAGGACGACGCCGAAGCCGTGGTCGGCGGCGACGCGGGCGGCTCCGGTGTAGACGCCGGCGAAGAATTCGGTGGTGAGGACGGGGACGACGAGGAGCACGGTGCGGGTGCGGCCGAGGCGGAGGTTGCGGGCGGCGAGGTTGGGCCGGTAGCCGAGGTCGCGTGCCGCCTGTCGTACGCGTTCGGCGGTGGCCTCGGCGACGCGGCCGCGCCATTTGTCGCCGAGGACCAGGGAGACGGCGGCCTGGGAGACCCCGGCGGCCTGGGCGACGTCACGGCTCGTGGGGCGGGTGTTGCGTTGTGCCACCGTCCGCGTGCTCCTTCGTCTGGACTCGTGAACAGCGCACATGGTACGTATGACGAACGACGTTATACGTAAAACCTCTGACGGGCGGGTGGGCGATGGCCACGGGGTACGGGGAGATCCTCAGGGCGCGGCACGCGGCCCGGCTGCTGGTCGGCACACTGGTCGGCCGGCTGCCGAACGCCACGTCCGCCATCGCGATCGTGCTGTTCGTGCGGGCCGAGGGGGGCACGTACGGCCTGGCGGGCGCGCTGGTCTCGGTGTACGGCGTCGCGAGCGCCGTGGGGCAGCCCGTGCTGGGCCGACTGGTGGATCTTCACGGGCAGCCGCGCGTCCAGCTGCCCGCCGCGCTGGTCTCGGCCCTGGCGATGGCCCTCTTCGCGTTCTCCGGTACGGATCCGCTGCCGCTCGCCCATGCCGCCATGGTGGTCGGCGGGCTCTTCACTCCGCCGCTGGAGGGCGGGCTGCGGGCCCTGTGGCCGTCGGTGCTGCGTCGGGAGGAGCAGGTGCCGGCGGCGTACGCGATGGACGCGGTGGCGCAGGAGGTGATGTTCACGGTCGGGCCGCTGCTGGTGACCTTGTGTGCCTCGCTGTGGTCGGAGCGGGCGGCGCTGCTCGTCATGAACGGCGTCGGGGTGCTCGGGGCGCTCTCGGTGGTCGTGTCGCCGCCCTCGCGCGCGTGGCGCTCCGCTCCGCGCGAGGCGCACTGGCTGGGGGCGCTGCGCTCGCCCGCCCTGCTGGTGCTGCTGGGCGCGCTGCTGTTCGTGGGCATCGCGATGGGGTCGATCACGGTGGCCGCGGTGCCGTACGCGGACGGTCACGGCGGTGACGCGGTGTACGGCTGGCTGATGGCGGCGCTGGGGCTGGGGGCGCTGGCCGGAGGCCTGGCGTACGGGGCGCGGGAGTGGGCGGGCGCGCCGGAGCGGCGACTGCGGGTGCTGGTGGCGTTTCTGGCGGTCTGTTACGTGCCGCTGATGCTGATGCCGGGCGCGGTGGCCATGGTGGCGCTGGCGACGTTGGCGGGGGTGTTCCTGGCGCCGGTGCTGGCCTGTGCGTTCGTCATCGTGGACCGGCATGCGCCGAGGGGCACGGTCACGGAGGCGTTCTCCTGGCTGGTGACCACCTTCACGGTGGGCGCGTCCGTCGGGACGGGTGTCGCGGGGCCGGTCGTGGAGGCCGGTGGCGCCGTTTGGGGGTTTGCGGTGCCGGGTGTCGCGGGCGGTGTGTCCTTGCTGGTTTTGCTGGTCACAGGGCGGGTACTGGTGGCACCGGCCGGAAGTGGGGTGGTTGCGGCTTCATCGGAAAATGATCCGAACCGTGCTGCCGAACCCCGTTTCAGTTCAGGTGATCGGGCGTAATGTTCAGTCATGGACCGCCGCATTTTCGGGCTGGAGAACGAGTACGGCGTCACGTGCACGTTCAGGGGACAGCGCCGCCTGTCGCCTGACGAGGTGGCGCGGTACCTCTTCCGCCGTGTCGTGTCATGGGGCCGTAGCAGCAATGTCTTTCTGCGGAACGGCGCCCGCCTGTATCTCGACGTGGGTTCGCATCCGGAATACGCCACACCGGAATGCGACAACGTGACCGAGTTGGTCACCCACGACAAGGCCGGCGAGCGCATTCTCGAAGGACTCCTGGTGGACGCGGAACGACGCCTGCACGAGGAGGGAATCGCGGGCGACGTCTACCTCTTCAAGAACAACACGGACTCGGCGGGCAACTCCTATGGTTGTCACGAGAACTATCTGGTGGCCCGGCACGGGGAGTTCTCCCGGCTCGCGGACATCCTCATTCCGTTCCTGGTGACCCGCCAGCTGCTGTGCGGCGCGGGCAAGGTGCTGCAGACGCCCCGTGGGGCGGTGTACTGCGTCAGCCAGCGGGCGGAGCACATCTGGGAGGGCGTCTCCTCGGCGACGACCCGTTCCCGGCCGATCATCAACACGCGCGACGAGCCGCACGCGGACGCGGAGCGTTACCGTCGGCTGCACGTCATCGTGGGCGACTCGAACATGTCCGAGACGACGATGCTGCTGAAGGTCGGCGCGACGGATCTGGTGCTGCGCATGATCGAGGCGGGCACGGTGATGCGGGATCTGACCCTGGAGAACCCGATCCGGGCGATCCGCGAGGTCAGCCATGACATCACGGGCCGGCGCAAGGTGCGGCTGGCGAGCGGGCGTGAGGCCTCGGCGCTGGAGGTGCAGCGCGAGTACTACGAGAAGGCGGTGGACTTCTGCGAGCGCCGCGGGATCCGTACGGGCACGGTCGAGCAGGTCCTGGAGCTGTGGGGCCGTACGCTGGACGCGATCGAGGCCGAGGACCTGGACCGGATCGGCACCGAGATCGACTGGGTGATGAAGTACAAGCTCATCGAGCGGTACCGGGCCAAGCACAACATGACGATGTCGCATCCGCGCGTGGCGCAGATAGACCTCGCCTACCACGACATCCACCGTCGTCGTGGTCTGTACTACCTGCTGGAGCGCAAGGGCCAAGCGACGCGGATCTGCAACGACTTGAAGATCTTCGAGGGCAAGTCGGTGCCGCCGCAGACCACTCGGGCGCGACTGCGCGGCGACTTCATCCGGCGGGCGCAGGAGCAGCGCCGGGACTTCACGGTGGACTGGGTGCATCTGAAGCTCAATGACCAGGCGCAGCGCACCGTCCTGTGCAAGGACCCGTTCCGTTCGGTGGACGATCGGGTGGAGAAGCTGATCGCCGGCATGTGAGCGCCGGAACGCAACACGGGCGCCGTACGTTTCCCGTACGGCGCCCTTCTCACGCCGTAGAGTTGCGCGCACGCCCTTCACAAGATCGACCGATTACGAGGCCTTCATCGTGCGCCGACGCTCCCTTCTCCTTGCCGCCGTTCCCGCAGGGCTGGTCACGCTCTCCGCCTGCGGGGACGACAAGTCCGACTCGAGCAAGGCGAGCGCGGACGCGTCGCCCTCGGCCTCCGAGGCGTCGGCGGCGCCCGCGCCGAAGATCGTGGACGGTCCGCTGCCGGCCATCACGGCGGGGACGAAGTTCGGTGAGAAGCCGACGGTGGCCAAGGGCAGCGGTGATCCGTCGGACCAGCTGGCGGTGAAGATGGTGATCGCGGGCGGTGGCAAGACCGTCGCGGAGAAGGATTTCATCTGGGCCAACTACCTGGGGCAGATCTGGGCCACCGGGAAGGTCTTCGACAACTCCTACGACCGTAAGACGCCGCTGTTCATCCAGCTTGCCGAGGGCAGCATCATCGACGGCTGGCGCTATGCCCTGACCGGCAAGAAGGTGGGCAGCCGGGTGGAGTTCTCGGTGCCCCCGACCTGGGGTTACGGCAAGGAGGGCCAGTCGCAGGCCGGGATCAAGGGCACCGACACGCTGGTGTTCGTGGTGGACCTGGAGGGCACCTTCAACGCCAAGAGCTCCGCCAAGGGCACGGACGTCCCGCAGGACGACGCGAAGCTGCCGAAGGTCGGCACGAACACCGACGGCAAGGCGCCCTCGGTCGACATCCCCAAGGTGGACCCGCCGACGAAGCTGGTGGCGACCTATGTGATCGAGGGCGACGGCGAGGAGGTCGCGGCCGACAGCACGGTGGTCGTGCAGTACCAGGGCTTCGTCTGGGACACGAGCAAGGAGTTCGACTCGTCGTACGCCCGCAGCGCGCCCACGTCGTTCTCGCTGCAGCAGGTCGTCAAGGGGTGGGCGCAGGGGCTGGCCGGCAAGAAGGTGGGCAGCCGGGTCCTGATCGTGATTCCGCCGTCGCTGGGCTACGGGGACAACCCGCCGAGTGGCAGCGGTATCGAGAAGGACTCCACGATGGTGTTCGTGGTCGACCTCCTCGCGGCGTCCTGACGCCGTCCGGGATGAAAGACTGTGCGTGTTGCCTTTCCGTAGACAAGCAGTAGACAAGCAGGAGCAGTGACGTGAGCAACGAGAAGCCCGAGATCGACTTCCCCGAAGGCGCGCCCCCGGCGGACCTCGAGATCAAGGACATCTGGGAGGGCGACGGCGAGGTTGCGCAGGCCGGTCAGACCGTCACCGTCCACTACGTGGGTGTCTCCTTCAGCACCGGTGAGGAGTTCGACGCGAGCTGGAACCGTGGCGCGCCGTTCCGCTTCCCGCTGGGTGGCGGCCGTGTCATCAAGGGCTGGGACCAGGGTGTGCAGGGCATGAAGGTCGGCGGCCGCCGCCGGCTGACCATCCCGCCGCACCTGGCCTACGGCGACCAGAGCCCCACCCCGGCGATCAAGCCCGGTGAGACGCTGATCTTCGTCGTGGACCTGATCGCCGTCTGACGGTCGGGCGACAGTCGTCCGAGAGTCGTTCACGACTCGTCCGATCGGCCGTGACCGGCCGTGACCAGCCGGGGTCCATGCCTGCGCGGGCATGGACCCTCGGCTTTTGCCGGGGGACCGCGGGGCGGTACGGTCGTCGATCGTAAGCACCATAGGGGAGGCGAAGGGCGTCGATGGCCATTGCCAAGGCCGAGCGGCTGATGAACCTCGCGCTGTGCCTGCTGGGGACGCGCAGGCCGTTGAGCAAGCGTGAGCTGCGCGACTCGATCGAGGCTTACGTCGAGGCCTCCGATTCCGGTGCCGCTAGCGACGACTCCTTCAACCGCATGTTCGAGCGGGACAAGGACGATCTGCGCGAGCTGGGCCTGGTCATCGAGACGGTGGAGAGCCTGGACGGCGAGATCGGCTATCTGGCGCGCCGGGACAGCAACCGGCTGCCGCCGATCACGCTGGACGCCGAGGAGGCCGCCGCTCTCGGGCTGGCCGCGAAGGTGTGGCAGCAGGCCCGGCTCGCGGGAGCGGCCAGTGGCGCCCTGCAGAAGCTGCGCGCGGCCGGGCTGCCCGAGGACGTCGACCCGTACGAGGCGCACGGCGCGCTGGAGCCCAGGATCCCCGTGCACGAGGCGGCGTTCGAGCCGCTGATGCTGGCCTGCCGGGACCGCCGGCCGGTGGTGTTCGACTACCGCAAGGCCACCGCCGCCCGTCCCG
The DNA here is from genome assembly GCF_040630255.1 of Streptomyces sp. NPDC005820. NCBI lineage: Bacteria > Bacillati > Actinomycetota > Actinomycetes > Kitasatosporales > Streptomycetaceae > Streptomyces > Streptomyces sp. NPDC005820. The sequence goes on along the minus strand of NZ_JBEXXE010000008.1, from coordinate 203,826 downwards.
AGCCCCGCCATGTGGAGCCGTGGGCGCTGGAGTGCTGGCGCGGTCACTGGTATCTGGCGGGTTTCGACCGGGACCGGGGTGCCGAGCGGGTGTTCCGGCTGTCGCGGATCACCGGCAAGGTCCGCTCGCGCGGGGCGAGTTTCACCGCGCCGGTCCCCGATGTCGTCACCGTCCGGGAGACCGTGGCGAGCTGGGCGGGGGAGACCGCGGACCGTAGCGCGCTGATCCGGCTGCGCACCGGTGCCGGGTACCCCTTGCGGGCGAAGGCCACGGCCGTCCGGGAACTCGGGGACGGGTGGGACGAGTTGGAGATTCCGTACGGGCACGGGCTGGACGCCTGGCTGGTGGAGTTCGGGCCGGACGTGGTCGTCCTGGAGCCTGCGGAGCTGCGGGCGGACGTCGTGGACCGGCTGCGGGCCGTGGCCAAGGGCTGAGGGGGAGCGGAGCAAGACAGTGGCAGGCAAACCGGTCAGGCCGGCGAACGCGATCGACCAGACCCGGCGGATGCTCTCCCTGGTGACGTATCTCAGGGAGCGCCCGGGGGCGCGGATCGAGGACGTGGCGCGCGCCTTCGGCATCACCGAGGACGAGCTGGTCTCGGATCTCGATGTGCTGCCCATGTGCGGCACCAGCTTCCGCGGCGGCGATCTGCTCGACATCGACACCGACGGCGAGCGCATCTGGTGGCACAACCCGGCGGCGCTGGGCGCGGAGGCCGCGGAGCCGCTGCGGCTGGCGGCCGACGAGGCGACCGCGCTGCTCGTGGCCGCCCGCGCGGTGGCGACGCTGCCCGGTCTGCGGGAGGGCGACCGGCAGGCGCTGCTGCGGGCGACCGCGAAGGTGGAGGCGGCGGCCGGCGAGGCGGCGGGCGCGAGTGCCCGGCTGTCGGTGACGTTCGAGTCCGAGGGCGGCGTCTTCGCGGACGTCGACCGGGCGATCTCCGAGCGCCGCAGGCTGTGGATCCGCTACTACTCGCCCGCCCGCGACGAGCTGAGCGAGCGCGAGATCGACCCCATCCGGCTGGTCAGCGTGGGGCACACGTATGTGGAGGCCTGGTGCCGCCGCTCCGAGGCGCGGCGCACGTTCCGGCTGGACCGGGTCGCCGAGATCAAGATCCTCGACGAGCCGTCGGTGCCGCCGGAGATCGAGCTGCGGGACCTGTCGGAGGCGCTGGTGCAGCCGGCCGCCGAGGACCCGGAGGTCGTGGTCGAGGTCGGTCCGGGCGGCCGCTGGGTCGCCGAGTACTACCCGCACGACAGCGCCGATGAGCTTCCCGACGGCGGGCTGCGTATCACTCTGCGCACGCCCGACCCGGCCTCGCTCCGGCGGCTGGCCCTGCGGCTCGGCCGCGACGGCCGGATCGTCTCGCCGCCGGACCTCGCCGACAGGGCCCGCCGCGCCGCCCGCGACGCGCTGGCCGCGTACGACGGCATCGAGGCGCGGGAAGCCGCCGGCGGCGTCGAGGCGCCGGGTGCGGCCGACGCGGCGGGGGCGCCCGGCGCGGCCCACGGGACCGGGGCGCGGGGAGCGGGCGACGACCCGTCCGCTCCCGGCGACGGAGGGCGCGACGGAGGGCGCGGTGGCCTGGCCGGCGGCGGCCCGGCCGAGGCGTCGGCCGGTGTGCGGTACGACGGGCGGTTCGAGGGTCGGTTCGAGGGGCGGGAGCAGCTGTGAGCGAGTCGGTGGCGTCCGGTGCGCGGGGCATCTCGGTGGCTTCGGCGTTCGCGGGGATGCGGAGTGTGGGCCCGGTGACGTTCCGGGCGGGCTGCCCGGACTGCCGCGGCTGTTTCGAGCTGGCGGCCGGCGCCCTGCGCCTGGCCATCGGCGCCACCAGCCACACCACGTTCTACTCCTTCACCTGCCCCGACTGCGGGGCGGCCGTGCGCAAGCCGGCCGGTGAGCGGATCATCGAGCTGCTCCTCGGCGGCGGGGTGCGGACCCTGCGGCTGCACGCGCCGTAACAGGGTCTAGGCTCGGCTCATGTTCTGGCCGATGTTCGCGGTAGCCGTGGGTTTCGTGGGTCTCGCCGTGCTCGCGGTGCTCGCCGTCCGGGTCTTCGTGGAGGCGCAGCGCCTCGGCCGGCAGGTCACGGAATCCGCCCGCCGGATCAGCCGGGCCGCCGAGGAGCTCGAGCGGGCGTCGGTGAGCGCGGCCGGGGCTGTGGACGCGCTGTGAGCAGCGCTGTGGTGACCCTGGCGTGGGGCTGTGGTGGTTCTGTGAGTCCGGCGCCGAATGCGTTTTGGGCCACTTCGCCCTCCCGCCGTGGCACCGGGGGCGGGTAGTGTGCAGATCGCGGCCCGGAGAACGAGGCCCGGACCGCGGACCGGGAGTACGCACGGGGATTGCCTCACGTTCACCCCTGAGCGTTACGATCGCTGCCAGCACGATCGTTCGGACACCTGTCCGACCGGTCGGACAGCGCAGCACCCCCACCCAGTCGCCTCGGTGAGAAGGTAAAGACTTATGTTCGGACGGCTCGGCGCCCCCGAGATCATTCTGATCCTCGTCGTCATCATCCTGCTGTTCGGCGCGAAGAAGCTTCCGGACATGGCCCGCTCGCTCGGCAAGTCCGCGCGCATCCTCAAGAGCGAGGCCAAGGCGATGAAGGAAGAGGGCAACAGCACCGCCACCCCGGCGGGCCCGCCGAACACCGGCGAGCAGCCTCCCGCGCAGCGCACCATCCAGGCCGCCCCCGGCGATGTGACGAGCTCCCGCCCGGTCACCGAGCCGACGGACACGACCAAGCGCTGACGCAGGGCCGGTGACCTCCGGCCCGCCGTACGAGATGGGAACGTGGGTTGCTGAAGTCTGCCCGCAAGGAGGAGAAGGACCCCGAGGGGCGGATGCCCCTCGCGGATCACCTTCGTGAGCTGCGCAACCGGCTCGCCAAGGCGATGCTGGCCATCGTCCTCGTGACGGTCGTGGCCGCCTTCTTCTACAACGACATCATCAACTTCCTCACCAAGCCGATCCTCGACTCGGTCGGCTGTGGGAAGACATTCGAGCAGATCGCGACCGCGCTCAAGGACGGCGACGACGTCAACAAGTGCGCGAGCATCACGATCAACGGTCTGCTCGCGCCGTTCACGCTCGCCCTTCAGGTCTCCCTGATGGCCGGCATCGTGTTCGCCTCCCCGGTCTGGCTCTACCAGCTGTGGGCCTTCATCGCGCCGGGACTGCACAAGCACGAGCGCAAGTATGCCTACGGGTTCGTCGGCACCGGCGTACCGCTCTTCCTGGGCGGCGGCTACTTCGCCTACCGGGTGCTGCCGACCACCGCGAAGGTGCTGATCGACTTCACCCCGGGCGGCGTCAACAACCTGCTGCCGCTGGACGACCTGCTGCAGCTGGTCACGCGCATGGTCGTGGTCTTCGGCCTCTCCTTCGAGCTGCCGCTGCTGCTCGTCATGCTCAACATGACCGGCATGGTCACCGGCGCGCGCATGCTCGGCTGGTGGCGCGGAATGATCATCGGCATCACGGTCTTCGCGGCCGTCGCCACCCCCAGCACGGACCCCATCTCGATGCTGGCCCTCGCCGGTCCGATCTGGATCCTGTACTTCGGCGCGACCGCCTTCTCGCTGCTGAACGACCGTCGCAGGCGCCGGCGCGACGCCCTGGCCCCCGCCGACGACGAGGCCTCCGAGCTGGATCTGACCCCCGAGGCGATCGGCGAGGTCGAGTCCGTGTCGGCGAGCCGCGCCCTGCCGGAACAGGCGGGCCCGGAACGCGTCAACGGATACGACGACGTCACCTGATCCCCTGACGCCCGAGCGGCCGGCGCGCACACCCTGCGCGGCCGGCCGCTTCTGCGTCCCGGCGCGCGCTGTGGCCGGGGCAGTACGCACAGTAGGCCCCTGAACTGCGCGATCACAGGTTTCACAGCCGCTGATCGGGATATTGATCGTCCTGTTGTCACAGGCTCCCGGTACGCTCGAAAGCACGATGACAGACGACCTCTCCCCGGCCGAGCGGTACGCGGCGGCGCGCAGTCGTGCCGCCGAGCAGGCCACCGCGCTCGCTTCCTTCCGCGAGATGTACGACTTCGGTCTCGACCCCTTCCAGATCGAGGCCTGTCAGGCACTCGAGGCGGGCAAGGGCGTCCTGGTGGCCGCCCCTACCGGCTCCGGCAAGACGATCGTGGGCGAGTTCGCCGTCCACCTCGCCCTGCAACAGGGCAAGAAGTGCTTCTACACGACACCCATCAAGGCGCTGTCGAACCAGAAGTACTCCGATCTGTGCCGCCGTTACGGCGCCGAGAAGGTCGGCCTGCTCACCGGCGACAACAGCGTCAACTCCGACGCCCCGGTGGTCGTGATGACCACCGAGGTCCTGCGGAACATGCTGTACGCCGGCTCGCAGACCCTCCTCGGCCTCGGTTACGTGGTGATGGACGAGGTGCACTACCTCTCCGACCGCTTCCGGGGCGCCGTATGGGAGGAAGTGATCATCCACCTCCCCGAGTCGGTCACCCTGGTCTCCCTCTCCGCGACCGTGTCCAACGCCGAGGAGTTCGGCGACTGGCTGGACACCGTCCGCGGCGACACCGAGGTGATCGTCTCCGAGCACCGGCCCGTGCCGCTGTTCCAGCACGTGCTCGCCGGACGGCGGATGTACGACCTGTTCGAGGAGGGCGAGGGCCACCGCAGGGCGGTCAACCCCGACCTCACCCGCCTGGCCAGGATGGAGGCCAGCCGGCCCTCCTACCAGGACCGCAGACGCGGCCGCAACACCATGCGCGAGGCGGACCGGGAGCGCGAGCGCAGACAGCGGTCCCGGGTGTGGACGCCCGGCCGCCCCGAGGTCATCGAGCGGCTCGACGCCGAGGGCCTGCTGCCCGCCATCACCTTCATCTTCAGCCGCGCCGCCTGCGAGGCCGCCGTCCAGCAGTGCCTGTACGCCGGACTGCGGCTCAACGACGAGGACGCGCGTGCCGAAGTGCGCGGCCTCGTCGAGGAGCGCACGGCCGCGATCCCCCGCGAGGACCTGCACGTCCTCGGCTACTACGAATGGCTGGAGGGCCTCGAGCGCGGTATCGCCGCCCACCACGCGGGCATGCTGCCGACGTTCAAGGAGGTCGTCGAGGAACTCTTCGTCCGCGGGCTGGTCAAGGCCGTGTTCGCGACCGAGACCCTCGCGCTCGGCATCAACATGCCCGCCCGGTCCGTGGTCCTGGAGAAGCTCGTCAAGTGGAACGGCGAGCAGCACGCCGACATCACCCCCGGCGAGTACACCCAGTTGACGGGTCGTGCGGGGCGGCGCGGCATCGACGTCGAGGGCCATGCCGTGGTGCTGTGGCAGCGCGCCATGAACCCCGACCACCTCGCGGGACTGGCCGGCACCCGCACGTACCCGCTGCGCTCCAGCTTCAAGCCGTCGTACAACATGGCGGTCAACCTGGTCGAGCAGTTCGGGCGGCACCGCTCGCGGGAACTGCTGGAGACCTCCTTCGCGCAGTTCCAGGCGGACCGCTCGGTCGTCGGGATCTCCCGGCAGGTGCAGCGCAACGAGGAGGGCCTCGAGGGCTACAAGGCCTCGATGACCTGCCACCTCGGCGACTTCGAGGAGTACGCGGGGCTGCGGCGCGAACTCAAGGACCGGGAGACCGAGTTGGCCCGGCAGGGCGCGTCCGAGCGCCGGGCCGAGGCGGCGGTCGCCCTGGAGAAGCTCAAGCCGGGCGACGTCATCCATGTGCCGACGGGCAAGTACGCCGGTCTGGCGCTGGTCCTGGACCCGGGGCTGCCGGCCGGGCGGGCCAACGGGCACCGCGGCTTCGAGCAGCACGACGGGCCGCGCCCGCTGGTCCTGACGGCCGAACGCCAGGTCAAGCGGCTGGCGTCGATGGACTTCCCGGTGCCGGTCGAGGCGTTGGAGCGGATGCGGATCCCCAAGTCCTTCAACCCGCGCTCCCCGCAGTCCCGTCGGGACCTGGCGTCCGCGCTGCGCACCAAGGCCGGGCACATCCCGCCGGAGCGGGCCCGCAAGAAGCGGTCGCAGGCCGCCGACGACCGTGAGATCGCGCGGCTGCGGACGGCGATCCGCGCGCATGCCTGCCATGGGTGCGCCGAGCGTGAGGACCACGCCCGGTGGGCCGAGCGGTACCACCGGCTGCTGCGGGACACCTCACAGCTGGAGCGGCGGATCGAGGGGCGGACCAACACCATCGCCCGGACCTTCGACCGGATCGTCGCGCTGCTGACCGAACTCGACTATCTGCGGGGCGACGAGGTCACCGACGACGGCAAGCGGCTGGCCCGCCTCTACGGCGAGCTGGATCTGCTGGCCAGCGAGTGTCTGCGGGCCGGGGTGTGGGAAGGGCTCGGCCCCGCCGAGCTGGCCGCCTGTGTCTCCGCCCTGGTCTACGAGGCGCGGGTCGGGGACGACGCGATGGCGCCGAAGCTGCCGTCCGGCAAGGCCAAGGCCGCGCTGGGGGAGATGGTCCGGATCTGGGGGCGGCTCGACGCCCTGGAGGAGGACTTCCGGATCAACCAGACCGAGGGGGTCGGGCAGCGTGAGCCCGATCTCGGGTTCGCCTGGGCCGTGTACATGTGGGCGTCCGGGAAGGGGCTCGACGAGGTGCTGCGGGAGGCGGAGATGCCGGCCGGCGACTTCGTGCGGTGGTGCAAGCAGGTCATCGACGTGCTGGGGCAGATCTCCGCCGCTGCTCCTGTGGAGGGCTCGACCGTGGCCAAGGCCGCGCGGAAGGCCGTCGAGCAGGTGCTGCGCGGGGTCGTCGCCTACTCGTCGGTGGGCTGAGACCGGCAGCGGGAGGGGGAGCACCGCGCAAGATTTGCGCAAGGTGCTCCCCGGACCATCGGGGCATCACCGCCGAGCGGCCGCTCGGCGGTCGGCGAATGCCCGAGGGAGACCATGCCCATGTCCCTGCCCAAGTCCCTGCGTCTGCGCAGTTCGTTCGTCCGGGTCGCGGCCGTCACCGCGGCCGTCGCTGGCGGTCTGACCCTGTCCGCCCCCACCGCCAGCGCCGCCGTGGGGGACACCGCCCCCTCCTGCGTGAACCGCACGGTGTACTCCACGCCGGCCGGCTTCGACGTGCTGCTGCAGAACAAGTGCGCCAGCCAGATGAGCGTCAAGGTCATCGTGGACTACGGCGGCGACAGCAACTGTTACGTCATGGCCAAGGGCACGGTCCAGGTCTTCGTGTACGAGGGGGTCTTCGGCAGTTACGGCAAGACCGTCCTGTGCTGATCCTTCCGGTACGACCGCCAGCCCCCGTACCGCGTGATGTCCTCGGCGTCCGTCAGGGCGCCCGGTTCGCACAGGAAGCCGGGGACCGCGGTGCCGTCCGCCAGTTCCACCCTGCCCAGGGTCATGGGACGGGGGAGGGACGCCAGTAGGCGGCCCAGCCCCTCCGCGGGGAGGCGCCAGATCTCGACCTCGATTTCTGCGCCTCCCTGTTCCGTGTGCACCAGGCCCGGCTTCGGCGGTGTCGTGTCGAGGGCGTGCAGGCGGTAGACCGGGGCCGTGGTCGTCGTGCGGTCCAGCCGGGCGCCCAGGGACAGGAGTTGGGGGTTCAGGGGCTGGCCCGTCAGATGGGCGCCTACCACCGCCAGGCGGGTCTCCGGCTGGAGCCGTCCGGCGATGTGTGCCAGGCGCTCGTCCGTGTGGGCCGGGCCGATCAGCATCACGCCGAACGGGAGGCCGTTCACCTCGCCGGCCGGGACGGCCACCGCGGCCAGGTCGAAGAGGTTCGTGGAGTTGGTGAAGCGGCCCAGGCGGGCGTTGGCGCCCAGCGGGTCGGCGGCGACCTCGGCGAGGGTGGGGTGGCCGGGGGCGGTGGGCAGGAGGAGGGCGTCCGCGTCGGCCAGTCCGGTCAGGGCGCGGGTGCGCAGGGCGGCCAGGCGGTCCTGGTCCGCGAAGAGGCGGTGGGCCGGGATGTCCCGGGAGCGGGTGATGATGCCGGCGACGGTGGGGTCCAGGCCGACACCGCCCGCCTCGGTCAATTTATCGACAAAGGCGCCTACGGCGGTGTAGCGCTCGGCGACGAACGCGCCCTCGTAGAGCATCGCGGCCGCCTCGGTGAACGGGGTGAGGTCGAGCGGGCGGATCTCGGCCCCGGACGCCTCGAGGTGCCGTACCGCCGACTCGTAGGCCTGCGCCCAGCCCTCGTCCAGCTCGCCGAGCTGGGTGAGCGGGGGGACCGCGATGCGCCAGGGTCCGGGGGCGCGGGCGGGGACGGACGCGGGGACCGGGCCCGTCGTCATGTGGGACAGGGCCTGTTCCGCCTCCGGGAGGGTGCGGGCGAACACCGTCACACAGTCGAGTGAGGCGCAGGCCGGGACCACGCCCTCGGTGGGGACCAGGCCCCGGGTGGGTTTGAGGCCGACGATGCCGTTGAAGGCGGCGGGGACCCGGCCGGAGCCCGCCGTGTCGGTGCCGAGGGCGAAGTCGACCAGGCCGAGGGCGACCGCGACGGCCGAGCCGGAGCTGGAGCCGCCACTGATCCGTGAAGGGTCGACGGCGTTGCGTACCGCCCCGTGCGGGGAGCGGGTGCCCACCAGGCCCGTCGCGAACTGGTCCAGGTTCGTCGTGCCCAGGAGCAGGGCGCCCGCCGCCCGCAGACCGGCGACCACGGGGGCGTCGGCGGCGGGGTGGTAGGCGTACGCGGGGCAGGCCGCCGTGGTGGGCAGGCCCGCCACGTCGATGTTGCCCTTGGCGGCGAAGAGACGGCCCGCCAGCGGGAGGCGCTCGCCCCGCGCCACGCGGTCGTCGAGGGCACGGGCCTCCGTCTCGACCTCGTCCCTCGTGCGCAGGTCGATCCAGATCTCCGGCCGGTCGACCGCCTCGATGCGGGCGTAGGCGGCGCGGACGCGGGAGAGTGTGGTGGACATCGCCTGTTCCTCTTTCATTTCGCGGCCGGGGCCAGGACGAGCAGCGCCGTCCCCGCCTCCACCTGGTCGCCGGGGCGGGCCAGGATCTCCGCCACCACGCCGGCCGTCGGGGCGTGCACCCTGGACTCCATCTTCATCGCCTCCAGCGCGAGCAGCGGCTGCCCCGCCGCCACCTCCTCGCCCGGCGACACGTTCACCTGCCAGACCGACGCGGCGAACTCGGCCTCGATCAGCCGGCCGCCCGCCGGGACGGTCACCTCGGCCGGGGGCGCGGGCGGCGCGGCCGCCGCCTCGGCGCGGGCGAACTCGCCCGCCGCCTCCCACGCGTCCCGCTCGGCCGCGAACGCCGTCCGCTGCCGCTGCCGGAACTCCGCGATGGACTCGGCGTGTTCGGCCAGGAAAGCCTGGTGGTCGGTCAGGGAGAAGGTGCCCTCCTCGATACGCGGCGCGAACCGGCCGGAGACCAGGTCGGCGCGCAGGTCGAGGAGTTCGTCCGCGTCGACGGGATACCAGCGGATCCGGTCGAAGAAGCGCAGCAGCCACGGGAAGCCCGGCTCGAACGCGCCGCGCTGCTGCCACGGCGACCACACCTGGGTCGTACGGCCCACGAACTGGTAGCCGCCGGGACCCTCCATGCCGTAGACGCAGAGATAGGCGCCGCCGATGCCGACCGAGTTCTCGGCCGTCCAGGTGCGGGCGGGGTTGTACTTCGTCGTCACCAGGCGGTGGCGGGGGTCGAGCGGGGTGGCGACGGGGGCGCCCAGGTAGACGTCCCCGAGCCCCAGGACCAGGTACTCCGCCTCGAAGACGGTGTCGTAGACGTCCGCGACCGAGGCGAGGCCGTTGACGCGGCGGATGAACTCGATGTTCCACGGGCACCAGGGCGCGTCCTCGCGGACCCCCGCCATGTAGCGGGCGATGGCCTCGCGGGTCGCCGGGTCGTCCCAGGACAGGGGGAGGTGGACGGTGCGGGAGGGGACGACGAGTTCGTCCGTGGGCGGGAGGGCGCGCGCCATCCGCCGTACCGCCGTGAGGAGTTCGTGCTGGGGGAGACGTGCCGGATCCGTCCGGATCTGGAGGGAGCGGATGCCGGGGGTGAGGTCGCCGACGCCCGGCAGGGCGGCCGCGGTGACCGCCTCCATCAGGGCGTGGACGCGCATCCGCAGGGCCAGGTCCAGCTGCATCGGGCCGAACTCGACCAGCAGGTTGTCGTCGCCGCTGCGGCGGAAGGTGACATCGCCGTCCCGGGCGAGGATCCCGCCGTCGACGATCGCGGGGCGCGCCGCGCCGTGCCCGTCCACGGGCCGGAACCGGACCGTGTCGCCCGGCCGCAGCTGGCCGAGCTTCCAGCGTTCGGAGCTGAGGACGGTCGCCGGGCACACGAACCCGCCGAGCGAGGGGCCGTCGGGGCCGAGGAGCACCGGCATGTCGCCGGTGTAGTCGACGGCGCCGACGGAGTACGGGGTGTCGTGGATGTTGGACGGGTGCAGACCGGCCTCGCCGCCGTCGGTGCGTGCCCAGCGCGGCTTGGGGCCGACCAGCCGCACCCCGGTGCGGGCCGAGTTGAAGTGGACCTTCCAGTCGGCGGCGTAGAAGTCGCGGATGTCGTCCTCGGTGAAGAACTCCGGTGCGGCGTGCGGGCCTTCGACGGCGCCGAGGTGCCAGACGGAGGTGAAGGACGGACGGTCGGTGACCGGGGTGCCCTCGGTGACCCCGCCGCCGTGCAGGACGTCCCCGGTGCGCAGGGCGCGGCCGCCGTGCCCGCCGAACCGGCCCAGGGTGAAGGTGCTCGCGCTGCCGAGGAAGGACGGCACGTCCAGGCCGCCCGCGAACAGGACGTAGGTGCGCAGACCGTGCTCGGCCGGCGCGCCGACCTCCAGCACGGCGCCCGCCGGGACCGTCACCGGCTCCCACTGGGGCACCGGGGTGCCGTCGACCGTCACCGGGGCCGGGGCGCCGGTCACGCACACGGTCGTGGGGTGGGTGAACCGCAGCGAGGGACCCTGGAGGGTGCATTCGAGGCCGGGGGCGCCCTCGGGGTTGCCGAGCGCCCGGTTGCCGAGCCGGAAGGAGCGGTCGTCCATCGGGCCGGACGGCGGGACCCCGACCTGCCAGTACCCGGTGCGGCCGGGCCGGTCCTGCACGGTGGTGAGGGTGCCGCCGGCGACGACCTCGATCCGCGGGGTCGGGTCGTGCACCTCGGCGAGGGTGGCCGTCGAGTGGGTCGCCGTGGTGAACCGCGGGTCCGCGAGCGCCGCCCGCACCAGCCCCAGGTTGGTCTCGATGCCGTCGACACGGGTGCGGGCCAGCGCCTCGTCAAGGCGGCGCAGCGCTTGGGCGCGGTCGGCGCCGTGGGCGATCACCTTCGCGAGCATCGGATCGTACGCCGTCGTGACCTCGGTGCCGGTCTCCACCCAGCCGTCCACGCGGACGCCGGCCGGGAACTCCACCCGGGTCAGCAGGCCCGCGCCGGGCCGGTGGTCGCGGCTCGGGTCCTCGGCGTAGATGCGGGCCTCGACGGCGTGTCCGCGCGGGGGTCCCGGGTCGCGGACGACGTCCTGCTCGCCGCGCGCCAGGCGCAGCATCCAGGCGACGAGGTCGACGCCGTAGATCTCCTCGGTGACCGGATGTTCCACCTGCAGGCGGGTGTTGACCTCGAGGAACCAGGCCTCCTCGCGGGCCGCGTCGTAGACGAACTCGACGGTGCCGGCGGAGCGGTAGCCGACGGAGGCGCACAGATCGCGGGCGGAGGCGGCGAGTCGCCGTCTCACGTGGTCGGGCAGGCCGGGGGCGGGGGCCTCCTCCAGGACCTTCTGGTTGCGGCGCTGGAGGGAGCAGTCGCGGTCGCCGAAGGTGACGACCTTCCCCTCGCCGTCGCCGAAGACCTGCACCTCGACATGGCGGGCGTGTTCCACGAGCCGTTCCAGGAAGACTCCGGCCGAGGAGAAGGAGGCGGCGGCGACGCGCTGGACGCGTTCCCAGGCGTCGGTGAGTTCCCCGGGGGAGCGGCAGGCGGACATGCCGATGCCTCCGCCGCCGCCCGTGGCCTTGAGCATGACCGGATAGCCCACCGCCTCGGCCCGCGCGAGGGCCTCGGGGAGGTCCGGCAGCAGTCCGGTGCCCGGGGCCAGGGGCACCCCGGCCGCCTGCGCCGCCGCACGGGCCGTGTGCTTGGCGCCGAACAGCTCCAGCTGCTCGGGGGTCGGACCGACGAAGACGATCCCGGCGTCGGCGCAGCGGCGGGCGAAGGCCGCGTCCTCGGAGAGGAAGCCGTAGCCGGGGTGGATGGCGCCCGCGCCGGTGTCCTTGGCGGCCTTCAGGACGAGGTCGGCGTCGAGGTACGACTCCTTCGCGGGCGCCGGGCCGAGCCGTACCGCCTCGTCGGCCAGCCGGACGTGCGGGGCCGAGCGGTCGGGGTCGGCGTACACGGCGACGGTGCGCAGGCCCAGTTCGCGGGCGGTGCGCAGGATGCGGACGGCTATCTCGCCCCGGTTGGCGACGAGCAGCTTGGAGAAGGTCATCCGGCGCTCCCCGTGATGGTCATCTCCACCGCCGTCGGCTCGAAGCCGTTGCACGGGTTGTTGATCTGGGGGCAGTTGGAGACCAGGACGAGGACGTCCCGTTCGGCGCGCAGGGCGAGGGAGAGGCCGGGGGCGGAGAGGCCGTCGACGATGCCGAGGGTGCCGTCCTTCTCGACGGGCACGTTCATGTACCAGTTGATGTTGGAGACGAGGTCCCGCTTGCCGAGGCCGTGCCGGGCGCCCTCGGCGAGGAAGTTGTCCACGCACGCGTGCTGGGCGTGCGTGTGGTGGCCGTAGCGCAGGGTGTTGGACTCCTTGGAGCAGGCGCCGCCGACGGTGTCGTGGCGGCCGACCGCGTCGGCGGTCACCGTCATCAGCGGGGTGTGCTCGTTGGACATGAGCACGCTGCCGGTGGTGAGGAAGATGCCGCCCTGGGCGTGGATCGTGTCGGGGGCGCTGTAGCGCACGGACGTGTCGTGGGCGTCGTACACGAGGAAGTCGACGGCCTGGTTGCCGTGCAGGTCGGTGACGGTGAGCGTCTCGCCCTGGCGGACGATCGCGGACCAGGCGGCGCGGGCCGGGACGACGGTCTTCATACGAGCCCCCTCGCGGTGAGGAATTCGGCGGTGTTGAGGAAGGCGCGGCGGCCTTCGGGGGTGGCGTCCCACAGTGGGTCGCCCGGCCGGGTGGGGGCCGCGCGCCAGGCGAGGACCTCCAGCGGGGTGCTGAGGTAGTCGGGGCGGGGGTCGCTCGGGTGCGGGACGTTGGCGATGAGGACGGTGAGGTCCTGTTCGGCGCGCAGGGTGACGCTGCCGCCGGGGCCCGCCGAGCCGGTGAAGTCGAGGGTGCCGTCCTCGCGTACCGCGACGCCCTGGAAGAAGGAGAGGGAGGGCGGCAGGTCGCGGGGTTCGAGGCCGTTCTTGGCGGCGGCCAGCTTGAACAGCTCGCGGCCGGCGGGGGAGGGGCCCTGGGGGGTGCCGTCGCCGTAGCGTGCGGTGTTGCGGGCGAGGGTGGAGGTGCCGGCGAGGGCGTCGTGCCGGCCGGACGTGTCGGCGATCAGGGAGGCGAGGACGCGGCCCTGGTCGGACAGGAGCAGCACGCCCTCGCCGAGGTAGGCGTTCCACTGGACCTTGACCGTGTCGGCGACGTTCAGCCGCTCCCAGGGGCGGCCGTCCACGTACAGCAGCAGATGGGCGCAGGCGTCGCCGCGCAGGTCGGTCAGGCGCAGTTCGGTGCCGCGGGCGAGGACCCGGTGGGTGTAGTTGCCGCCCGCCACGGTCTCGGCCCACACCAGGTGGCCCGCCTCGCAGGGCGGGGCCGGCCAGTCGGCCGCCGGGACGACGGGCATGGCCTCGGCCCGGGTGCCCTCCTGGGCTCGGGCGTGGGCGCGTGCCCCGTACGTGGTCGCTGTCGCCGCCATCGCGGGCCTCCCTCTGACGGGGGTAATTTCTGTCGCTTGACAGAAATTAGGGCCGGGTCGGGTCGCCGGGATTGCGGGTCCGTTGCCACCCGGTTACCGAGCCCTCACCGGCAGCCCTCGCGAAGATCGCCGTACGCTGCCTTGTGCGAGGATCGAATGCATGGGGACGAACCACGCAGGCGAGGGACGCGGCGGACGCCGGGTCGGCAGGCCGCGGGCCGCGCAGCGGCCGGACAGCGGCCTTGAACCGCGCGCCGAACTCCTGTCCGCCGCCGCGGAGTTGTTCACCACGCGCGGTTACGCCGCCACCACCACCCGGGCGGTCGCCGAGCGGGCCGGTATGCGCCAGGCCTCGATGTACCACTACGTCTCCGGCAAGGAGGAACTCCTCGCCGACCTGCTGGAGTCCACCGTCACGCCCTCGCTGACCTACGCCCGCGCGCTGCTCGCCGACGACGGGCGGGCGGCCGAGGAGCGGCTGTGGGAGCTGTGCCGCACCGACGTGGAACTGCTGTGCGGCGGGCCGCACAACCTCGGCGGGCTCTATCTGCTGCCCGAGGTGCGCACCGAGCGGTTCGCCGGCTTCCATGCGGTGCGCGCCGAACTCAAGGACGCCTACCGGCAGTTGATCGCCGCGACGGCGGTGGGCGGCGGGCTCGCCAAGGGCGAGCTGGATCTGCGGACCGATCTGGTCTTCGGGCTCATCGAGGGCGTCATCCTCGTCCACCGTTCGGATCCCGAGCGGCCCGTCTCCGACTTCGCCCGCGCCACCGCCGACGCGGCGCTGCGCATCACCGGGGCCTGAACACCGCCTGGGAGTGACCGGCTCACCCGTCCGGGCGGGCCGCTTCTCGCACACCCGTGCACCATTACCTTACGTGTTCGACTGGTGCCTGAGTGTGTAAATGGGCTGAGGTTACTCCACTCGCACGGCCGGTTTCAGAGGGTTGCCGAATATGACACAGCGATGATCCGGTCGGACTAAGCTCGCCCGCGGCGCACCGAGTTGCGGTGTATTCGTGCGTCTGTTCCCAAATGCTCTGAAGATACCGACAGATCCCTACAGAGGGTGCCCACATGGTGAGTGTTCAGTCCCCACCCGGTCGCCGAGAACTTTCCTTCGCCCGACTGCTGTTGCTGCCGGCGATACTGATGGCCGCGGTGACCGGAGCCGCCGTCGCCCTGGTGGCGGGGCAGGCACGGCTCACCGTCGGCGTCTGCGGAGCCGTGGCCACCCTGCTCATCACCGCGGCGGGGGCCGACGCCCGGCGCCGCCGCCGCCGGCTCTGGGAACTGCTCGCGGCGTCGGAGCAGCGCGCCGCCCACCTCGAGATGCGCCTCGCCGCCCAGCAGGACGAGAACAAGTTCATCGCCAAGGAGCTGGTCCCCCTCGCCGTGGAATGGGTCCGCGGCGGAAATTCCCCCGAGGAGGTGATGCACCACCTGGGTGAGCGTGAACCGTTCTTCCGCGAGATCGGCGACGGACAGCGCGCCCTCGTCAAGAGGTTCCTCGACGCCCTCGACTACGAGAACGCCCTGCGCGACTCCCTCCAGCGCGCCTTCGTCAACGTCGCCCGCCGCGTCCAGGCGATCGTCCATCAGCAGTGCGCGGAACTGCGGGAGATGGAGGAGGACCACGGACGCAACCCCGAGGTCTTCGACGACCTGCTCCGCATCGACCACGGCACCTCCATGATCGGCCGCCTCGCCGACTCCATCGGCGTCCTCGGCGGCGGCCGCCCCGGCCGCAGCTGGCCCAAGCCGGTCCCGCTCTACAGCGTGCTGCGCGGCGGCATGTCCCGGATCCTGGAGTACCCCCGCATCAAGCTGAACTCCATCGCCAAGGTCAACATCCGCGGCATCTCCGTCGAACCCCTGATCCACGCGATCGCCGAACTCCTCGACAACGCCACCCGGTTCTCGCCGCCGCAGTCCAAGGTGCACGTCAACGCCGTCGAGGTGCAGACCGGCATCGCCATCGAGATCGAGGACTCCGGCGTCAGCCTCAGCGAGGAGGCCCGCGCCAAGACCGAGCGGATGCTCGACGACGCCATGCGCGGCGTCACCATGCAGGACCTCGGCGGCGCCCCGCGCCTCGGCCTCGCCGTCGTCGGCCGGCTGTGCACCTCCTTCAACCTCCAGGTGTCGCTGCGCACTTCGGCGTACGGCGGCGTCCGCGCCGTCCTCGTCGTGCCCCGCGAGATGATGACCAACGAACCGGCACCCGGCTACGCCCACGGCATCGGCGCCGGCGCCGCGCAGATCGACCTGAGCAACCTCGAGGGACCCAAGCGCCCGCCCAAGCGGCGCCGGCCCACCAACCCGAAGATCCCGGCCAACGTCTCCCTCGAGGACGACGTGCCCGTGATCACCGAGTGGACCGACAAGGGCCTGCCGCAGCGCCGCTCCAAGGCGATCGTCCCGATCAGCCAGCGCTACGCCGAGGCGTACGCCGCCCAGGAGGCCGCCGAGCGCGCCGAACGCGAGGGCAAGCCCGACCCGTTCGCCCAGGCCCGGCCCGAACCGCCCAAGCCCAAGAAGAAGAAGCAGGAACCCGGAGTGGCCTTCGAGGCCTTCTGGGAGGGACTGAAGAAGATCGCCCCGCCGGGCGTGCACCCCACCGACTTCACCCGCAACCCCACCGCATACCTGCACCTGATCGAAGACAAGCCCAAGCCGCCCGAGGCCGACGACGAAGGGGACCTCACGTGATCCAGCAGCGCCAGAACTTCGACTGGGTGCTCAAGGAGCTCTACGACGGCGTCCCGGGCATCGAGATGATCGTCGTGCTCTCCTCCGACGGTCTGCGCATCGCCCGCTACGCCGGTGAACCCGACGCGGCCGACCGCGTCTCGGCCGCCTGCGCGGGCATGCAGAGCCTCGCCACCGCCATCGCCCAGGAGATGGAGTGCGTCGAGGGCGACATGAACCTCATCATGATCGAGATGGACGGCGGCTACTTCTACATGATGTCCGCCGGCGCCAACGCCTATCTCGCCGTCCTCTCCGACGTCTGCTGCGAACCGGGCCGGATGAGTGCCTCCATGCGCGACCTCGTCGTCCGCATCGGCGCCCATCTGACCAGCCCGCCCCGCCGCAACGGGCAGACCGTATGACGCCTCCGCAACGCCGGCGGCGCCAACCCCTGCCGCCCCCGCCCCCCGCACCGGTCCCGCCCCCGGAATCCCCCGAGGACGGGGAGAAGCAGCCCGAACGGCTCTACACGATCACGGGACCCGACGGGGAGCGGGCGCCGCTCGACCTCGTGACGTTAATCGTGGCGTGTGCCGAACCCTCCTCGTCCGCCACCCCCGAACAGACCGTGGTGCTGCGCATGTGCGCCGCCCCCCTGTCGGTGGCCGAGGTGTCCGCCTACCTCGGCCTGCCGTTCAGCGTGGTGACGGTCCTGCTCACCGAGATGCTGGCGGCCGAACTGGTCCAGGCACGCGCCCCGATCGTCCGGCAGAAGCTCCCCGACCGATCCCTGCTCGAAGCGGTGATGCATGGACTTCAAAGGCTCTGACACGGTCCCTGGCCCACGGGCCGAGGACCAGCTCCCGCAGACCACCACGGCCGCGGCGAAGATCGTCATCGTGGGCGGCTTCGGCGTCGGCAAGACGACCATGGTCGGCGCCGTCAGCGAGATCAAGCCGCTGACCACCGAGGAGACCATGACCCAGGCCGGGATCGGCGTCGACGACGACTTCGGCTCCGACACCAAGACCGCCACCACCGTGGCCATGGACTTCGGGCGCATCCGCATCACCGACAAGGTGGTGCTCTACCTCTTCGGCACGCCCGGCCAGGAACGCTTCTGGTTCCTGTGGAACGGCCTCTTCGAAGGCGCCCTCGGCGCGGTCGTCCTGGTCGACACCCGCCGCCTGGAGGTCAGCTACGAGGTCATGGGACGGCTGGAGGAGGGCGGAGTGCCCTTCGTCGTCGCCGTCAACACCTTCCCCGACGGCCCCCGTTACCCCCTCGACGACCTGCGGGCCGCCCTCGACCTGGCCCCCGACGTGCCGATCGTGGAGTGCGACGCCCGCCGCCGCGCCTCCAGCCGGGACGTCCTGATGACCTTGATGCGGTTCCTGCACACCCTCTCGCTCAGGGGCAGCCTCACCTGACCCCCGAGCCACCCCTGCTCACCCCCCCCGACAACGGATCCCCCACAGTTTCGGAGCGACCCCTGTGACGCCTGAACACCCCACGACGACCGGACCCCGCGACCTCGCCCTGGACCCGCCGCCCGGCTGCCCCGCCCACGTCAAGGGGCCCGGCGGACTGACCCGGCTCTACGGCCCCGGCGCGGAGGACCTCGGCGCGCTGTACGAGCAGCTGCGCGAGCAGTACGGCCCCGTGGCGCCCGTCCTGCTCCACGACGACCTGCCGATGTGGATCGTCCTCGGTCACGCCGAGAACCTGCAGATGCTGCGTACGCCCTCGACGTTCACCAAGGACACCCGGGAATGGGCGCCGCAGCGCGACGGCAAGGTCAGGCCCGACCACCCGTACATGCCGCACATCGCCTGGCAGCCCATCTGCGCCCACGCCGAGGGCGAGGAGCACAAGCGGCTGCGCAGCGCGGTCACCGCGGCCATGGAGACCCTCGACGAGCGCAGTGTGCGCCGGTACATCTACCGGGCCACGCAGACCCTGGTCAACCGCTTCTGCGAGGAGGGCCGGGCCGACCTGGTCCGCCAGTTCGCCGAGCACCTCCCGATGGCCGTGATGTGTCAGCTCCTCGGCATGCCCGACGAGTACAACGACAAGATGGTCGCCTGCGCCCGGGACGCGCTCAAGGGCAGCGAGACCGCCGTCGAGAGCCACGGGTACGTCGTCGACGCGCTGAGCCGGCTCACCACCCGCCGCCGCGCCGAACCCGCCGACGACTTCACCAGCCATCTCATCGCCCACCCGGCCGGACTCACCGACGACGAGGTCCGCGAACACCTGCGTCTGGTGCTCTTCGCCGCCTACGAGGCCACCGTCAACCTGCTGTCCAACGTGCTGCGCATGGTCCTGACCGACCCGCGCTTCATCGCCCGGCTCAACGGCGGCGAGATGACCGTGCCCGAGGCGGTCGAGCAGTCCCTGTGGGACGAACCGCCGTTCAGCACGATCTTCGGCTACATCGCCAAGCAGGACACCGAGCTGGGCGGCCAGCGCATCCGCGCCGGCGACGGGCTGTTCTTCGCGCCCGCCCCCGGCAACGTCGACCCCCGGGTGCGCCCCGACCTCTCCGCCCACATGCGGGGCAACCGCTCCCACCTCGCCTTCGGCCGGGGCCCGCACGAGTGCCCGGGGCAGGACATCGGCCGTGCCATCGCCGACGTCGGCGTCGACGCGCTGCTGTCCAGGCTGCCGGACATCCAGCTCGCCTGCGACGAGGACGAGCTGCGCTGGACGACGTCGATCGCCTCCCGGCACCTGGTGGCGCTGCCCGTGGACTTCGACCCGAAGCCCCAGCAGGACGTCAAGCTCAGGCCGACCCACGCGGCGGTCGTCCCGCCGCAGCGCGCCTTCCGCCCGCTGAACATCGACCCCAGGCCCGCGCCCCCCGCCCCCGAGCCGGTGACCGCCCCGCAACCCGTGCCGCCCGCCCCGCAACCCGCCCCGCAGCCGCCCCGCCGCCTCGGCGCCTGGCAGCGGTTCCTGCTCTGGTGGCGGGGCTACTGAGCCACCACGACTCGGCGGCTACGCGGCCCAACGGGCGTACGACACCCAGGACTCCAGCGCCCTGCCACTGCGCAGCCGGTGCTCCGCGCCGGTGACCGGATCGGTGAACTCCAGCTCCCGCGCCAGCAGTTGCAGCGGGCGCCGGAAGTCACCGGCCGGCCCGGGCGGGGCGACCTCCGGGTAGAGGGGATCGCCGAGGATCGGCACGCCCAACGCGCACATGTGTACGCGCAGTTGGTGGGTCTGACCGGTGTGGGGGACCAGCCGGTAGCGGGCCAGTCCGTCCGCCCGGTGCTCGACCGGCTCGATGTCGCTGACCGCGTTCGGCTCCCCCGGCACCTCGAACGCGGTCAGCGTGCCGCGCTCCTTCACGATCCGGCTGCGCACGGTCACCGGCCACGCCCGCGCCGGATCGTAGGGGGCGACGGCCTCGTACACCTTGCGCACCCGCCGGTCGCGGAACAGCGTCTGATAGGCGCCGCGCTCCTCGGGCCGGACGGTGAACAGCACGAGCCCGGCGGTGAGCCGGTCCAGGCGGTGCGC
Source organism: Streptomyces sp. NPDC005820 (assembly GCF_040630255.1). Classification (NCBI taxonomy): domain Bacteria; kingdom Bacillati; phylum Actinomycetota; class Actinomycetes; order Kitasatosporales; family Streptomycetaceae; genus Streptomyces; species Streptomyces sp. NPDC005820. The sequence goes on along the minus strand of NZ_JBEXXE010000008.1, from coordinate 183,817 downwards.
GGCGCCCAGGGCGGGGATGCCGAGTTCCCGTCTGAGCCGGGCCAGCGCGGTCTCGGTGACATGGCTGCCGCGCGGGGTGGTGGCCAGGAAGTGCGGCTTGTCCACGACGACGATGTGCTCGTCGCGGTGCACGATCTCCAGCGGGAACGGCACCGGCACCTCGGCGGGCAGCTCCCGGTGGAACCACACGAACATGCCCGGTACGTACGGGGCGTCCGGCGCCACCGCCGCCCCGTCGGCGCCGACCACCAGCCCGGCCCGCAGCATCCCGTCGACGACCCCGGCGCCCGCCCCGCTGAGCCGCTCCACCAGATGGTCCCGGACGGTGACCCAGTCCCCTTCGCCAGGCAACCGCACCCGCACCGGATCGATCCCGTCGCGCTGCGGCAGGGGGGAGGGCGGGGGAGGGGTACGGCGTCTCATCGCAGTCCAGGGTACGGGGGCGGGGCAGGGCGTCGACGGCGTGCTCGGGCGAGGCCGGGGCTGGGGCCGGGCAGGGCTGGGCGTGGCCGGGACGCGGGGCCGGGGCGTGGGGCCGGAAAACCCGTTGGCCGGTCAGGGGCCCGTTGGCAGGATGCGCGTCATGCCCTTCACCACCGATCCGGTGCTGCCGACCGGAACCCTGTCGAACTCCCCCCAGCCCGTCCTCCCCACCGGAGACGGACTGGTCCTGCGCCCCTGGCGGGCCGAGGACGCCCCCGTCGTGCACGCCGTCTTCCAGGATCCGCTGATGCACCAGTGGCACATCAGGTCGGCCGACTCCCTGGAGGAGGTCGCCGGCTGGATCGAGGAGTGGCAGCAGGCCTGGAGCGGTGAGCGCAACGCGCAGTGGGCCGTCGTCGACGCGGACACCGACCGGGTGCGGGGGCGGGTGGCGCTGCGCGAGATCCTGCTGAGCGAGGGCACGGCCGAGATGGCGTACTGGACCGCGCCGCAGGCCCGTGGCGGGGGCATAGCGGCCCGTGCCACGACGGCGCTCGCCCGCTGGGCCCTCGACGAGATCGGCTTCCACCGCCTGGAGTTGATGCACGCCACCGGCAACAACGCCTCCTGCCGCGTCGCCGTCAAGGCCGGCTTCACGCTGGAGGGCACCAAGCGCAGCGCCGTGCTCCACCAGGACGGCTGGCACGACATGCATCTGCACGCACGCGTGCAGGGCGACTGAGCCGGCCGCCCTCCACGCGCACGAGGTCTGCCTCTAGGACACCGGCTTCCGGGCCCGGTACGCCCGGAAGGCCACGCCGACCGCGAGTGTGGCGGCGAGGAACAGCACGGTGAACCACTGGAAGTACCAGTGGCCGCCCGCCGGGTCGTACACCGCGGCTCGGGGCCAGGCCAGGTTGACGGTCATCAGCAGGCCGTAGAGCAGGGCGAGGGCGTTGACGGGGATGCCCCAGCGGCCGAGGGAGAACAGCGGGGCGCCGGTCTCGTCGGTGCCGGCCGAGGAGAACCCGCCGCGCAGCCGGCGTACCAGCAGCGGGCCGGTGACCATCGCGTAGGCCAGGTACAGCATCACGATGCAGGTGGTGCCGATGGCGAGGAAGGCGTCCGGCGAGGCGAAGTTCAGCAGGAGCAGGGCCGCCGCGAGGACGCCGACGACGAGGGCGGGGGCGCTCGGCATGCCGGTGCGCGGGTTCACCCGGGCGAGGCGTGCGGAGAACGGGAGCCGGCCGTCGCGGGCCATGGAGAACAGCATCCGGCAGGCCGCCGTCTGGATGGCGAGCGTGGCCACCGCGATCGCGACCACCACGTCCGCGAGGAGCGCCTTGCCGACGCCGTCGCCGAGGCTGCTGGTGAGGACGTAGGAGAGTCCGTCGACGCCGAGGCGCCCGTCGGTGAGGCTGGGGGCGGCGAGCAGTCCGCCGAGCACGATCAGTCCGCCGAGCAGTCCGGCGGCGCCGAGCGCGGTGAGGATCGTACGGGGCGCCGTACGGCGGGGGTTGTGGGTCTCCTCGCTCATCTCGCCCGCGCTGTCGAAGCCGATCATCACGTAGGCGGCGGTGAACGAGCCCACCGCGAGCGCCCCGAACAGGCCCGACTGCGCGGCGCCGGTGGTGTGGAAGGTGATGCCGGGCGTGCGCTCGGAGTGGGTGAGCAGCAGGACGACGATGAGGACGGCGCCGATGATCTCGGCGGTCACGCCGACCCGGTTGATCACCGACATCACTCGGTTGTCGACGACGTTCACCAGGGTGGTGAGGGCCAGCAGGACCACGCCGAGCACCGCCGCGTTGGCCGCGCCGTCCGGGGAGACGGGCGAGGCGTCGGTGCCGATCAGCTGGAAGCCGGGCCAGATCGCCGGCAGCACCATCTGCAGGGCGAGCGCCGCCGCCGCGACGACGACGATCTGCCCGATCACCATGATCCAGCCGGCGAACCAGCCGAACGACGGCGTCGACAGCCGCGACGACCACTGGTAGATCGCGCCGGAGATCGGATAGCGGGCCGCCAGTTCCGCGAAGCAGGCGGCCACCAGCAGTTGCCCGACCAACACCACCGGCCAGGCCCAGAAGAAGGCGGGGCCGCCGAAGGCGAACCCGAAGGCGAAGAACTGGAAGACGGTGGTCAGGACGGAGATGAAGGAGAACCCCGCGGCGAACGAGGCGTACCGGCCCAGGCTGCGGTGGAGCTCCTGGCGGTAGCCGAACTCCGCGAGGGAGCGGTCGCCGGCCGGGTGGCCGGCGGGGGCGGGGGAGTGCGGCGGGTCGGGGCGTACGTCGGCGGGGGAGCTGGTCGTCACGGCGGCACCTGCCTTGGGCGCGAATTCCTGTCGGGCGACAGAAATTAGGGACGCCCTGTTTCGCAGGTGTCACGCCGTCATGTCCGGGGCGGGCCCAACTCCTCACGCTCCCCCGGCGGGAGGGCTACGCGGCCGGTGCCGCGCCCTCCTGCTCGGCCTCCACGCGCGCGTTCCACTCCCGCTTCGCGGCCTGCCAGCCGTCCTCGTTGTGGCCCAGCCGCCAGTAGCCGGAGATCGACAGGTCCTCGCGCGGGATGGCCAGGTCGACGCGGAGCAGTCGGCGCAGTTCCTTCACGGCCGCCGCCTCGCCGTGCACGAACGCCTGCACACGCCCCTCGGGGAACTCCAGCGCGTTCACGGCCTCGACGAGCCGCTCGCCGACCGGCCGGCCGTCGCGGTGCAGCCAGACGACCTCCACGTCGGAGTCGATCTTCTGCTCCTCCTCGGGGCCGTCGACCTCGATGAAGGCGTGCGCCACCGCGCCGGAGGGCAGCGACTCCAGGGCGGCCGCGATCGCGGGCAGGGCGCTCTCGTCACCGGCGAGCAGATGCCAGTCGGCGGCGGTGTCGGGGGCGTACGCGCCGCCGGGGCCCATGAAACGGACGGTCTCGCCCGGCTGGACGCGCGCCGCCCACGGCCCGGCCAGGCCCTCGTCGCCGTGGATCACGAAGTCCAGGGTCAGCTCACGGTGTTCGGGGTTCCAGGCCCGCACGGTGTACGTCCGGGTCACGGGCCACTGCTCGCGCGGGAACTCGGCGCGGATCCGCTCCAGATCGAAGGGCTCCGGGTAGGTCACGCCCTCGGGGCCGAAGAGGAGTTTCACGTAGTGGTCCGTGCAGGTGCCCGCCGAGAACTCGGCCAGGCTCTCGCCGCCGAGCACCACGCGCTGCATGTGCGGGGTCAGCCGTTCGGTGCGGACGACCTGCGCGGAGTGGGGCTTGCGCGGCTTCCGTGCCGGACGTTCTGCCATGACGGCCTCCCATGTTCTATGGTTAGGTTTACCTAAGTTAGCATCTCTCCCCCCGGTGATGCCTCTCTTGGGAGAGGTGGATTCACCTCTCTTGTCGAGGATGGCTTTCCGTCGTCGCACATGTCATTCCGTACGGCGAGAACAATGCTTACGCCCCGGACGCCCCGGACGCCCCCGCCGCCCCGGCTGACCCGGACGCGCCCAGCGTGAGCAGCAGCCGCTGCAGCGACCCGCCGAGCCCCCAGCGCGCCGCGAGCTCCTCCAGTGTCGCCCCGTCCCGCGGCGCGTGGGGCAAAGAAACGTTCACGTCCGGCAGCGGGACGTCGCCGGCGACCCGGACCACCTTCGGCGCGACCGCGACGTACGGCCGCGCCTCGTCCAGCCGCTTGCGCTGCGAGGGGGTGAGCTTCGCCTTCGGGTCGTCGACCGCCGCCATGATCCCGGCCAGGTCGCCGAACTCGGCCAGCAGCTTGGCCGCCGTCTTCTCCCCGATGCCCGGCACCCCCGGCAGTCCGTCGCTCGGGTCGCCGCGCAGCAGCGCCAGATCCGCGTACCCGGGCCCGTCGACGCCGTACTTCTCGCGCAGCCACTCCTCGTCGGTCGTCTGGAGGGTGCCCACGCCCTTGAGCGGGTACAGCACCCGCACCCCGCGCGCGTCGTCCACGAGCTGATACAGGTCGCGGTCGCCGGTGACGATGTCGACCGGGCCCGTCGCCCGCGCGGTGAACGTGCCGATCACGTCGTCCGCCTCGTACCCGGCGACGCCGACGCGCGCGATGCCCAGCGCGTCCAGGACCGCCTCGATCACCGGCACCTGCGGCGAGAGCGTGTCCGGCACCTCCTCCTCGTCCGGGCCCGCCGGACGCTCCTCGGCGACGCGATGCGCCTTGTAGGAGGGGATCAGGTCGACCCGCCACTTCGGGCGCCAGTCGGCGTCCATGCAGGCCACCAGCTCGTCGGGCCGGTGGTCCTTGACCAGGCGGTCGATGAAGTCGAGCAGTCCGCGCACGGCGTTCACCGGCGTGCCGTCCGGGGCCTTCACGGAGTCCGGGACGCCGAAGTAGGCGCGGAAGTAGAGCGAGGCGGTGTCGAGGAGCATCAGTCGTCCGGTCACGACTCGCATCATGCCGCACGGGTGCCCCGGTGACCGGCCGGTATTCACTCCCGTGGCAGGTGTGAACATCTCCCACGCGGCTTGTGCGGCATGGCTTGTGAGCTGGGACACTTGTGCGTTTGTCGCCCATGGGCCAGGGCAGGCGCGGCCCCGGAGCGGCATCGGGTTGCACCAGCACACGCCGACGCCCTCCGTCCCTGTCCCCGAACGAGTGGGTAAGCGTGTCAGCGAGGCTTGAGGCCGAAGATCTCTTCAAGGTGTTCGGCGGACGACAGAGCGGACGACAGAACCAGGCGAACGAGGCGGTCGAACGGCTCCGCGAGGGAGCCGCACGGGAGGAACTGCGCGCCGACGGCACCACCGCCGCCGTCATCGACGCCTCCTTCACCGTCGACCCCGGCCAGATCTTCGTCGTCATGGGCCTGTCCGGCTCCGGCAAGTCCACCCTGCTGCGCATGCTCAACGGACTCCTCGAACCCACCGCCGGACGCGTCCTCTTCGACGGCCGCGACCTCACCGCCCTGAGCGGCCGTGACCTGCGCGAGGTCCGCGCCCGGAAGATCAGCATGGTCTTCCAGCACTTCGCGCTCTTCCCGCACCGCAGCGTCCTCGACAACGCCGCCTACGGCCCCACCGTCAGCACCCCGGACAAGATCACCAACAGAGTCACGGCATTGCCCTTGAGGCACTGGGGGAGTGTGGGCCTCGCCCGCGCCCTCGCCACCGACGCCGACCTCCTCCTCATGGATGAGTCCTTCAGCGCGCTGGACCCGCTGATCCGCCGCGACATGCAGGACCAGCTCCTCACCCTCCAGCAGACCCTGAAGAAGACCATCGTCTTCATCACCCACGACCTCAACGAGGCCATGCGCCTCGGTGACCGCATCGCCGTCATGCGCGACGGCCGGATCGTGCAGACCGGCACGGCCGAGGACATCCTGCTGCGCCCGGGGAACGACTACGTGGCCTCCTTCATCCAGGACGTCGACCGCTCCCGGGTGCTGACCGCCTCCGCCGTCATGGACCCCCACGTCCGCGGCGACGAGGCCGACTGCGGCTGCGAGACCGCGACCCCCGACACCCCGTTCACCGCGCTGTGCGCGCTCAGCGCCCGGCTGTCCCACCCGGTCGCCGTCCTCGACGGCGGGCGCGGGCTCGTAGGGGTCGTGCCCAGGCGCCGCCTGGTCGGTCTCCTCGGCGACACGGACGGCGAGGCCATGACGTGCGACCACGGGGAGAAGGTGACCGCCCGTGCCCAGGCTGCACCTCGGCGACTGGGTCGACTCCGGCGTCGCCTGGCTCGTCACCCATCTCTCCTGGCTCTTCGACGCGGTCAGAACGGTCATCGAGGGCATGTACGACGGCCTCGACGCCGTGCTCACCGCCCCCCGGCCGCTGCTGCTCGCGGGCATCCTCGCGATGCTGGCCTGGTGGCTGCGCGGCCTGGTCGCGGGCGTCCTAGCCTTCGCCGGGTTCGCGCTGATCGACTCCCTCGCCCTGTGGGACGAGGCGATGTCGACGCTGTCCCTGGTGCTCGTGGCGACCGCCGTCGCGCTGGTGATCTCAATCCCCCTGGGCATCCGGGCGGCCCGCTCCCAGCCGGTCGCCGCGGCCCTGCGCCCCGTGCTGGACCTGCTGCAGACCATGCCGTCGATGGTCCTGCTGATCCCCGCGATCCTGTTCTTCGGCATGGGCGTCCCGGCCGGAGTCGTCGCCACCCTGATCTTCGCGCTCGCGCCCGGCGTCCGCATGACCGAGCTGGGCATCCGCCAGGTCGACGCCGAACTCGTCGAGGCGGCCGAGGCGTTCGGCACGACACCCCGCGACACCCTGTTCCGGGTCCAGCTGCCGCTGGCCCTGCCGACCATCATGGCGGGGGTCAGCCAGGTCATCATGCTCGGCCTGTCCATGGTCGTCATCGCCGGCATGGTCGGCACCGGCGGCCTCGGCGGCGCCGTGAACGAGGCCATCGGCCAGCTCGACATCGGCCTCGGCTTCGAGGCCGGCCTCGGCATCGTCGTCCTCGCCATCTACCTGGACCGCATGACGGGCGCCCTCGGCACCCGGATCTCCCCGCTGGGCCGGCGTGCCGCCGCCCGGGCCCGGACGAGCGTGTGGGCGCACCGCCCCCGCCCGGCCGTCGCCCTCTCCGGGGTGGCCGTCCTCGCCCTGGTGGCGGGCGGACTGGGGATCCTCGGCCCCTCCTCCGGCGGCGCCGCGGCCTCCGCCACGAACGTCGGCAAGGGCCGGGAGATCGGCATCGGCTACATCCCCTGGGACGAGGGCATCGCCTCCACCTACCTCTGAAAGGAACTCCTGGAGGAGCGCGGCTTCAAGGTGAAGACCACCCAGTACGCCGCCGGCCCCCTCTACACCGGCCTCGCCACCGGGCAGATCGACTTCCAGACCGACTCCTGGCTGCCCACCACCCATGCCGAGTACTGGAAGAAGTACGGCGACCGGCTCGACGACCTCGGCCGGTGGTACGGCCCCACCTCACTGGAGCTCTCCGTCCCCTCGTACATGAAGGACGTGAACTCCCTCGCGGACCTGAAGGCGCACGCCTCCGAGTTCGGCGGGCGGATCACCGGCATCGAGCCCAGCGCCGGAATGATGGGCCTGCTCGAGGACAAGGTCCTCGAGGAGTACGGCCTCGACGGCGAGTACGAGGTCGTCGACGGCTCCACGCCCGCCATGCTCGCCGAGCTGAAGCGCGCATACGCCAGGAAGCAGCCGATCGTCGTCACCCTCTGGTCGCCCCACTGGGCCTACAGCGAGTACGGCCTCAAGAAGCTGAAGGACCCCCAGGGCGCCTGGGGCGAGGGCGACGGCGTGCACACCCTCGCCCGGCGGGGCTTCGCCGCCGACCAGCCCGAGGTCGGCGCCTGGCTCAAGGACTTCCGGATGACGGAGGACCAGCTCACCGGCCTGGAGGCACAGATCCAGAAGGCCGGCAAGGGCAAGGAGCAGGACGCGGTCCGCAGCTGGCTGAAGGAGCACCCCGGTCTCGTCGACCGCTGGGTCCCGGTGGCCGGAGCCGGGCGCGGGAGCCGGGCGGCCGGGTGATCTGACAGCCCCGTCACCGCCTGTCGAGGGGCGGGCACCGACGTACGACGCGACGCGTACGGCGGGCCCGCCCCTCGTGGCGTCTCCCCAGCTGAGACGTTCCTTCGCCACGGCATGGATCCGGCCAACCACGCAGAGCCACCCTCGGGCCTGGGGTGAGGTGCTTGCGAAGCCGGGGACGAGCGGGAACACTCTCGGCCGTTCGCGCATTGAACCGGAAAAGCGGAGGGCGAGTGAGCGCCCGGTGACCCGGGCGGGCCGTTCCGCTGGCGCGATCTGTGGGGTGGTGTGTCACCTGGTGTGTCCTCGATGTGACGGGCACATGAAACGGTTTGCCGAACATGCGTAGGGTGCAGACAACTCTTCAGAGCACCTACCGGTCCGACGAGCGAAGGAGGGAGCCGGAGCGATGGGCGACCACAAAGAACAGCCTCCGCGGGTCGGCGCGGCCGTACGGCGGCGACGCCGGGCCCTGGACCTCACCCTCGCCGTCGTGGCCGAGCGCAGCGGCCTGTCGGTCCCCTTCCTGAGCCAGATCGAGAACGACCGGGCCCGGCCCAGCACCAGCTCCCTGGAGAAGCTCGCCGACGCCCTGCGCACCACGGCCGTCGAGCTCCTCGCCGCCGCCGACCCGGCGTGCAGCGTGGACGTCGTGCGCGCGGAGGTCACCGAGACCCCGGGACCCGAACCCCGCTCCCGCTCCCTGGTCCGCGGCCATCACCAGATGCACGCCACCGAGTTCACCGGCGACCACGAGGCCGGCCGCGAATTCCAGTACCGCAACGACCAGTTGATGTACGTCGCCGACGGCGCCGTGGAGATCGAGGCGGAGGGCCGCGCCTACCGCCTCGGCCGGGGCGACACCCTGTATCTGACCGGCGGGGTCCGCCACCGCTGGCGGGCGACCGTCCCGGACACCCGGGTGGTCGTCGTGGCCGTCGCGGAGCACATCGAGGCGGTCCGGAACCGGAAGCGCTGAGGCCCGTGCGGATCGTCTCCCTGGTGCCCTCCCTGACGGAGGCGGTGGCCGTCTCCGTGCCCGGCGCGCTGGTCGGGGCCACCGACTGGTGCAGCCATCCGGCCGACCTCGAGGTCACCCGGATCGGCGGCACCAAGAACCCCGACGTCGCCCGCGTCACCGCCCTCGCGCCCGACCTGGTGATCGCCAACGAGGAGGAGAACCGCGAGCCGGACCTCTCCGCTCTGCGCGCGGCGGGCGTCGAGGTCCTGCTCACGGAGGTGCGGGACGTCCCGCAGGCCTTCCGGGAGCTGGCCCGCGTCCTCACGGCGTGCGGGGCGCGGTCCCGGCCGCGCTGGCTGGACGAGGCGGAGGCGGAGTGGGCCGCGCTGAAGGAGCCGGAGACCCGCCTCTCGGCCGTCGTACCGATCTGGCGCCGCCCCTGGATGGTGCTGGGCCGCGACACCTTCGCCGGGGACGTGCTGGCCCGCCTCGGCGTCGACCACCTCCACACGCACCACGAGGACCGCTACCCGAAGATCGCCCTGGACGAGCTCCGGGCGGCCGCCCCCGATGTCGTCGTGCTCCCCGACGAGCCCTACCGCTTCACCCCCGACGACGGCCCAGAGGCCTTCCCCGGACTGCCCTGCGCGCTCGTCAGCGGACGGCACCTGACCTGGTACGGCCCCTCGCTCGCCGAGGCTCCCCGGGCGCTGGGCGAGGCCCTGCGAGCAGCGCTCCGCTGAGCAGCCCCCGGACGGTGTGCGCGGCGACGACGCCCCAGGCGCCCACGAGGACGGCGTACAGCACGACCGCGAGCACGTCGTAGACGACCAGCCCCGCGTACCGGGCCAGGGCCGCGGCACCGGTCGTGCACGTCCCGACCGGGAACGTGAACGCCCACCACGACATCGTGAACCCCATCCCCTCCCGGCGGGCCCGTGCCACCTGCGCCCCGGCCAGGCACAGCCACAGCAGGGCGAACCCCATCACCGGCACGCCGTACAGCACGGCGAACACCGCGAAGGCCCGGTCCTGCGGCCCCGGTACGACCCCCGGCGCCGCCTCCGCGATCCGGCCGACGGCGGTGGTGGACTGGCCGAGCGGGCCGAGGACCAGGAACAGGGCCGGGGTGAGCGCGGGCGGCAGCGGGCCGCCGGTCAGCAGCCGTCCGAACACCACGGGGAGCAGCGCGAGCGTGGCCAGCAGACTCAGTCCGAACAGCGCGAGACACGCGAGAAGCAGGGTCGCGCGGGCCTGACCGGGCGGCAGATACGGCACGAGCGCCGGCCCCGAGGCGGCGGACACCATGGGCGCGACGAGCGGCAGCAGCCACACCGGCGTCGGCTCCGCCGCGTGGGGGCGTACGGCCATGAGGTACGGCACGGCGACGGCCGCCGCCAGCGCCACGACCGTACCGGCGACGAACAGCACGGCGTCGACGGCGACCGAGGGCCCGGTGCCGATCCAGTCCCGCCCGACCGTGAGGGCACCCCCGCCGACGGCGAGCAGCGCCATCGCGAGACAGCCGTAGAAGGGCGCCGTCGCCGGGTCGAGGAGATCGGCGCGGGCCCGGTCGCGGTGGTGGCGCCAGTGCAGGGCGCGGGCGGCGAGGAGGGTCAGCAGAAGGGCCAGGGAGAGCGCCCACAGCGCGGCGCAGGCCGGGCGCAGCCCCGGGGGCCGCACCGGCAGGGCGGCTCCGGCCGTGCCGACGATCGCGGTGCCCATCACCGTGGCGTACCAGTTCGGCCCGAGGTGCCGGAGGGCGGCGTGCGCGGGCCGGGAGGCGAGGGGCGGCGGAAGGGCGACGGTGACCATGGCCTCCACGGTCGTGCCCCCCTGGCGCGCGGACCAGGGACGACCTTGCCATGGGGGCATAAACTCGGCTTATGGGCAACGGTTCTCTCGCGCATCGCGTCCCGGACCTCGGGGCGCTGGAACTGCTGCTGGCCGTGGCCCGGCTGGGCAGTCTGGGGGCGGCCGCGCGCGAACTGGGCATCACCCAGCCGGCCGCGAGCAGCCGGATCCGCTCCATGGAACGGCAGCTCGGGGTGGCGCTGGTGGACCGTTCGCCGCGCGGGTCCCGGCTCACCGACGCGGGCGCGCTGGTGACGGACTGGGCACGGCGGATCGTGGAGGCGGCGCAGGCCTTCGACGCCGGGGCGCAGGCGCTGCGGGACCGGCGGGACTCGCGGCTGCGGGTGGCGGCGAGCATGACGATCGCGGAGTATCTGCTGCCGGGGTGGCTGGTCGCGCTCCGGGCGGGCCGCCCCGACACGGCGGTGTCCCTGCACGCCGGGAACTCGGCCGCCGTGGCGGAACGGCTGCTGTCCGGGGAGGCCGACCTCGGCTTCGTGGAAGGGCTCACGGTCCCCGCCGGTCTCGACTCCGCGGTCATCGCCCACGACCGGCTGATCGTCGTGGTCGCACCCGGACATGCCTGGGCCCGGCGCCGACGCGGGCTGGCCGCCGCCGAGCTGGCCGCCACTCCGCTGATCCTCCGGGAGAAGGGCTCCGGCACGCGCCAGGTCCTGGACCGGGCGCTGGGCGGACTGGCCCGCCCCCTGATCGAGCTCTCCTCGACGACGGCCGTGAAGGCGGCCGCGGTGAGCGGGGCCGGTCCCGCGGTGCTGAGCGAACTCGCGGTGGGCGAGGAGCTGTCCCTGCGGCGCCTGGTGGGCGTCCCGGTGGAGGGGCTGACGCTCGCCCGCGAGCTGCGAGCGGTGTGGCCGACGGGACACCGCCCCACGGGACCGGCGAGGGACCTGCTCTCCCTGACCCGACACTGACAAAAGCGTTGGCCGTCGGTGGTGTGTGGTCGTCACCATGTCGCCATGGCCACCCCCGCCCCACCCGCCGAGGGCACCCGCACCCCCTGGGAAGCCCTCCCCGCCCCCGTCCGCACAGCCGTCGCCGAGCTGCTCGGGGCCCCCGTCACCCACGCCGCCACCCAACCCGGCGGCTTCTCCCCGGGCGTCGCCGCCCGCCTCCGCACGGCCGCGGGCCACCGCGCCTTCGTCAAGGCGGTCAGCGCCCGCACCAACCCCCACAGCCCCGACCTCCACCGCGCCGAGGCCCGCAACGCGGCGGCCCTCCCGGCCACCGTCCCCGCCCCCCGGCTCCTCGGCTCCTACGACGACGGCACCTGGGTCGCCCTCGTCTTCGAGGAGGTCCCCGGCCGCCAGCCCCATGTCCCCTGGCACGAGGCCGAGTTGCGCCGCGTGCTCGACGCGGTGGCCCACCTGAGCCGCGCCCTCACCCCCGCCCCGCTCCCGGCCCCGTCCGCCGCCGAATCGCTCACCGGGTCCTTCGCGGGGTGGGAGAGGCTGACCGCACCCGAGGCGGAGCCCCTCCGCGCCCGCCTCGACCCCTGGACCCGCGACCGGCTCGCGGCCCTCGCCGACCTCGCCGCGGACTGGCCGCGGGCCACCGCCGGCGACACCCTCGCCCACGGCGACCTGCGCGCCGACAACATCCTGCTGACCGCCGACGACCGCGTCGTCTTCGTCGACTGGCCGCACGTCGTACGCGCCGCCCCCTGGTTCGACCTGCTGGTCATGCTGCCCTGTGTACGGGCCCAGGGCGGACCGGACCCGGAGGAACTGTTCACCGCGCACCCCTGCGGCCGGGACGCGGACCCGGACGCGGTGACCGTGGCCCTCGCCGCGCTGGCCGGCTACTTCGTCGAAGCCTCGCTGCGCCCGTCCCCGCCCGGTCTGCCCACGCTGCGCGCCTTCCAGCGGGCCCAGGGCGAGGCGGCCCTCGCCTGGCTCAGGGGGCGGTGGCAGCGGTCGTAGCGGTCATGGCCGCCTCGACCAGCGCCCGCATCACCCGCAGGTCCTCACCCATCTCCGGATGCCACTGCACCCCGAGCACCCAGCCGTCGGCGGCGGGCAGCTCCACCGCCTCCACGGTCCCGTCCGCCGCGTACGCGCCCGGGATCAGACCGGTGCCGAGGCGGTCGACGGCCTGGTGGTGGTACGTGGGGACCGAGCTCTCCTCCGGCACGGCGGCGGCGTACCGCGTGCCCGGGACCGGCTTGACCGGGTGGCTGCCGAACACCCCGACCACCTCCGCGTGCCCCTCGATGTGCTGGGTCAGCGTGCCGCCGAGCGCCACGTTCAGCAGCTGCATGCCCCGGCAGATGCCCAGCAGCGGTACGCCCGCCGCCAGCGCCGCGTCGATCAGGGCGAGTTCCCACGCGTCCCGCTCCCGGGCCGGCGGGCCGGTACGGGGGTCGCGCTCGGCGCCGTAGCGGACCGGGTCGACGTCCGGGCCGCCCGCGATCACCAGGCCGTCGAGACGGGCGACCGTCGCCGCCGCGTGCTCCGGAGCGTCCGGCGGCAGCATCGCGGCCAGTCCGCCCGCCCGCTGCACCAGCCGCGGATAGCCGGCCGGCAGCAGCGCGGCGTCCAGCTCCCACACGCCCCAGCGCGCCCCGGCCGCCAGATACGTACTGACCCCGATCAGCGGCCGCACGCCGTCCGCCATGTGCCCTCCAGCCCCCGCAATGGAATTCCCCGCAATGGACTTCCGTCAGACCAATACATCATCTCACGCCAGGAATCCCCGGAGCAGCGCCGCCGTCCCCGCGCAGTGCTCCCGCATCATCTCCCGCGCCCCGTCCGCGTCCCCGTCCAGCACCGCCTCGACCAGGGCGAAGTGCTGCCGCTGCGAGTGCTCCAGGTTGCGCACAAGCAGCGGGATGCAGTCGAGCAGGTCGTTCACCGTCGCCCGGACCGCCGCGTACCGCGCCGTCAGCGAGGGGGAGCCGCACAGCTCGGCCAGCGTGAGATGGAGCAGGGTGTCCAGTCGCCGGTAGTCGGCCAGGGGGGCGTCGGCGGTCCGGGCGAGGGCGTCGCGCAGCCGGTCGGCCTGCTCGCCGGTCAGCCCGTGCGCCGCGCACAGTCCCGCCGCGCCCACCTCGAGCACCTCGCGGAACCGCAGGACGTCCTCGATGTCGACCTCGGCGATCCGGCGCCGCAGCTCGTCCTCGCCGCCGGCGTCCGCGCGCGGCAGCACGAACGTTCCGCCGTACCGCCCCCGCCGGGACTCCACCAGCCCCTGGTCCTGGAGCACCTTCAGCACCTCGCGCAGCGTCACCCTGCTGATCCCGAGCCGCTCCGCCAGGTCCCGCTCGGCCGGCAGCCGCTCACCGCCGGGCACCAGGCCCAGCCGTACGACCTGCATGATCTGCTCGAGAGCCTCCTCGAAGCCGTTCCCCGCGCGCACCGGCCGCAGCACCGGGGTCAACCGGTCCTCGAGGCCGCCGTCCGCGTCCACCGACATCCGGCCGTGCCCCCTTCCCAAGCAATGGTTCTCAGCAATACCTTATCTCCCGGTCAGCAGATCCAGCAGAGGAAGCCCGAAGGAGGCCCTCCCGTGGCAGACCGCACACCCCCGCTCGCCGTCGAGGAACTGCACGCCCTCGTCGCGAGCGGTGAGATCGACACCGTCGTCCTGGCCTTCCCCGACATGCAGGGGCGGCTGCAGGGCAAGCGGTTCGCCGCCCGTTTCTTCCTCGACGAGGTCCTCCACCACGGCACCGAGGGCTGCAACTACCTCCTCGCCGTCGACACCGAGATGAACACCGTCGACGGCTACACCATGTCGTCCTGGGACCGGGGCTACGGCGACTTCGCCATGCACCCCGACCTGTCCACCCTGCGCCGCGTGCCCTGGAACGCAGGTACGGCGATGCTGGTCGCCGATCTCGCCTGGAACGACGGCTCACCGGTCGTCGCCGCCCCGCGCCAGATCCTGCGCCGCCAGCTGGAGCGCCTCGCCGAGCACGGCCTCACCGCCCAGGTCGGCACCGAGCTGGAGTTCATCGTCTTCAAGGACAGCTACGAGCAGGCCTGGGACGCGAACTACCGGGGGCTGACCCCCGCCAACCAGTACAACATCGACTACTCGGTCCTCGGGACCGGACGGATCGAACCCCTCCTGCGCCGCATCCGCAACGAGATGGCCGGCGCCGGTCTCACCGTCGAGTCCGCCAAGGGCGAGTGCAACCCCGGTCAGCACGAGATCGCCTTCCGCTACGACGAGGCCCTGGTCACCTGCGACCAGCACGCGATCTACAAGACCGGCGCCAAGGAGATCGCCGCCCAGGAGGGCTGCTCGCTCACCTTCATGGCCAAGTTCAACGAGCGCGAGGGCAACTCCTGCCACATCCACCTCTCGCTCACCGACGCCGACGGCCGCAACGCCTTCGCCGCCGAGGACGGCGGGATGACCGACACCATGCGGCACTTCCTCGCCGGCCAGCTCGCCGCCCTGCGCGACTTCTCGCTGCTCTACGCCCCCAACATCAACAGCTACAAGCGGTTCCAGCAGGGCTCGTTCGCCCCGACCGCCGTCGCCTGGGGCCACGACAACCGCACCTGCGCGCTCCGGGTCGTCGGACACGGCCGCTCGCACCGGTTCGAGAACCGGCTGCCCGGCGGGGACGTCAACCCGCATCTCGCGGTCGCCGGACTGGTCGCGGCCGGGCTGTACGGCATCGAGCAGCGACTGGAGCTGCCCGAGGCCTGCCCCGGCAACGCCTACACCGCCGAGTACGCGCACGTCCCCACCACCCTCCGCGAGGCCGCCGAGCTCTGGGAGACCAGCCCGGTCGCCAAGGCCGCCTTCGGTGACGAGGTCGTCGCCCACTACCGCAACATGGCACGCGTCGAGCTGGAGGCCTTCGACGCCGCGGTCACCGACTGGGAGCTGCGCCGCTCCTTCGAACGCCTGTGAAAGGTCCTGTCTTGTCCGACCCGCACGAGCTCATCGTCCTCAACCCGGCCACCGAGGAGGTCGTCGCCACCGTCCCCGCCGCCGACGCGGCCGCCGTGGACGCCGCCGTCGTACGTGCCCGAGGGGCACAGGCGACGTGGGCCGCGCTCGCACCCGCCGACCGCGCCCGCCTCCTGCGCCGGTTCGCCGACACCGTGGACGCGCACGTCGAAGAGCTGGCGCACCTGGAGGTCCGCGAGGCCGGCCACCTCCTCGGCAACGCCCGCTGGGAGGCCGGCAACGCCCGCGACCTGCTGCTCTACGCGGCCGGCGGCATCGAACGCCTCACCGGCCGGCAGATCCCGGTCCCCGGCGGCTGGGACGTCACCTTCCACGAGCCGCTCGGCGTGGTCGGCGTGATCGCCCCCTGGAACTTCCCCCTGCCGATCGCCGCCTGGGGCTCCTTCCCGGCCCTCGCGGCCGGCAACGCGGTCGTCCTCAAGCCCGCCGAGACGACCCCGCTCACCGCCCTGCGGCTCGCCGAACTCGGGCTCGAAGCCGGCCTGCCCGAGGGCCTGTTCCAGGTCCTTCCCGGCTACGGCGCCGTCGCCGGCCGTGCGCTCGTCGACCACCCCGGCATCGCCAAGATCGTGTTCACCGGCTCCACCCGCACCGGCCGCGAGGTCATGGAGCGCTGCGCCCGCCAGGTCAAGCCGGTCACCCTCGAACTCGGCGGCAAGAGCCCCAACGTCGTCTTCGCCGACGCCGATCTGAAGCGGGCCGTCGACCCCTTCTCCTTCCTCGACAACTCCGGCCAGGACTGCTGCGCGCGCACCCGGATCCTCGTCCAGGAGTCGGTGTACGAGGAGGTGGCCGACCTTCTCGCCGCCGCGCTGTCCGCCGTCGTGGTCGGCGACCCGGCCGACGAGGCCACGCAGATGGGTCCGCTGATCTCCCGTCAGCAGGTGGACCGGGTACGGTCGTTCGTGCCCGACGACGCCCCCGGGCTGCGGGGCGGCGCCCCCGAAGGGCCCGGCTTCTGGTTCCCGCCGACCGTCCTCACCGGCGCCGCACCCGACTCCGACGCGGCCCGCGAGGAGATCTTCGGCCCCGTCGCCGTGCTCCTCCCGTTCACCGACGAGGCGGACGCGATCCGGCTCGCCAACGACACCCCCTACGGCCTCTCCGGCTCCATCTGGACCCGGGACGTCGGCCGCGCCCTGCGCGTCTCGCAGGCCGTGCGCGCGGGGAACCTGTCCGTGAACTCCCACTCCAGCGTCCGCTACTGGACCCCGTTCGGCGGCTTCAAGCAGTCCGGAGTCGGCCGCGAGCTGGGCCCGGACGCCCTGACCGCCTTCACCGAG
This sequence comes from Streptomyces sp. NPDC005820, assembly GCF_040630255.1. Taxonomy (NCBI): domain Bacteria; kingdom Bacillati; phylum Actinomycetota; class Actinomycetes; order Kitasatosporales; family Streptomycetaceae; genus Streptomyces; species Streptomyces sp. NPDC005820. Next base: position 166,882 of record NZ_JBEXXE010000008.1, on the reverse strand, counting down.
ACCAAGAACGTCTTCATCAGCACGGAAACCAGCACGGAGGGGCCCGCACAGTGACCGCATCCACCGAAGAGATCGTCTGCCGTCGCCTCGTCGGCCGTACGGCCGTCATCACCGGAGCCGGCAGCGGCATCGGCCTCGCCACCGCCCGCCGGCTCGCCTCCGAGGGCGCCCACGTCGTCTGCGGCGACGTCGACGAGGCCCGCGGCAAGGCGGCCGCCGAGGAGGTCGGCGGGATCTTCGTGAAGGTCGATGTCACCGACCCCGAGCAGGTCGAGGCCCTGTTCAAGACGGCGTACGACACCTACGGCAGCGTCGACATCGCCTTCAACAACGCGGGCATCTCGCCGCCCGACGACGACTCCATCCTGGAGACGGGCCTGGAGGCCTGGAAACGCGTCCAGGAGGTCAACCTGACCTCCGTCTACCTGTGCTGCAAGGCCGCCATCCCCTACATGCGGCGCCAGGGCAAGGGCTCGATCATCAACACGGCGTCGTTCGTGGCCAGGATGGGCGCGGCCACGTCCCAGATCTCGTACACCGCGTCCAAGGGCGGCGTCCTCGCCATGTCCCGTGAGCTGGGCGTGCAGTTCGCGCGGGAGGGCATCCGGGTCAACGCCCTCTGCCCGGGACCGGTCAACACCCCACTCCTGCAGGAGCTGTTCGCGAAGGACCCGGAGCGCGCCGCCCGGCGGCTGGTGCACATCCCGGTGGGCCGGTTCGCCGAGGCCGAGGAGATCGCCGCGGCCGTGGCCTTCCTGGCCAGCGACGACTCCTCGTTCGTCAATGCCGCCGACTTCCTGGTGGACGGCGGGATCGCCGGGGCGTACGTCACCCCGCTGTAGGCACCGTGGGCGCCTACAGGAAGGTGTGGCCCTCACCGCGGTAGGTGGGCACGGTCGCCGTGACCGTGTCCCCCTCCACGAGGTGCAGCACGTCGAACCGCTCGCACAGCTCACCGGCCTTCGCGTGCCGGAACCACACCTTGTCGCCGATCAGCAGATCGTCGGCGGGGGAGCCGATGAGCGGGGTCTGCACCTCGCCGGGGCCCTCCTGGGGGTCGTACCGCAGCCCCTCCGGGAGGTACGGCACCGGCAGCCGGTCGGGCCCTGCCGCACCGGAGGCCGGGTACCCGCCGCCGAGGACGGTCACGACGCCGACCCCCGGCCGCCGTACGACGGGCTGGGCGAACAGGGCCGCCGGACGCCCGGTGAACGACGTGTAGTTGTCGAACAGCCGCGGCACGTACAGCCCCGACCCCGCGCCGATCTCCGTCACCGCGTCCTCGGCCGCCGTGTGCTGCACACTGCCGGTGCCGCCGCCGTTCACGAACTCCAGATCCGGGGCGACGGCCCGCACCGCGCGCACCACGGCGGCGCGCCGCTCGGTGAGTTCACGGCGGGCCGTGGCCTGCATCAGCCGGATCGCCCGGGACCGGAAGGGCCGGCCCGCCACGTCGTCGCCGACACCGGCGATATGACCCTCGTACGCCATGATCCCCACGAGCTTGAACCCCGGCCGCCGGGCCACCGCCCGTGCCACTTCGGCGACCTGGGCGGGGGAGTGCAGCGGGGAGCGCAGGGCGCCGACCCGCACCCGGCCGCCGAGCAGCTTCAGCGAGGTGTCCAACTCCAGGCAGACCCGGATCACTTCGGTGCCGCCGGCCCGTGCCGCGTCGATGAGGTCGAGCTGGGCGACGTCGTCGACCATGACCGCGACGGCGGCCGCGAGCTTGGGGTCGGCGGCGAGCTCGGCGAAGGCCGTGCGGTCGGCGGAGGGGTAGGCGAGCAGAATGTCGTCGAAGCCGGAACGGGCGAGCCACAGGGACTCGGCCAGGGTGAACGACATGATTCCCGCGAAGCCGTCCTTGGCGAGGACGCGCTCCAGCAGGGTCCGGCAGCGCACGGACTTGCTGGCCACGCGGATCGGCTTGCCGCCGGCCCGGCGGCGGAGGTCCTCGGCGTTGGCGTCGAAGGCGTCCAGGTCGACGATCGCGAGAGGGGCGTCGAGATGCTCGGTGGCCCGGTCGTAACGGGCCCGGTCGGCGGCGCGCGCAGTCATGAACGAAGCCTGCCAGACTCGATTACCGCAGGGTAGGGGGATGTTCCGGGCAGATGCCCCGTCGGTCACGGACTGGTTCCCGTTCGCTCGGCAACAAGCCGTAGAGTGACGCGCACGCACGGAGGACGGCTCCGGCCGGAGATCCGCGCCGGGATGCCGCTCCCTTCGCGCGGGTATGCGTGCCTGAACGGACCACCGTGTCCGCACCGGGCCGCCCGGGCACGCGCAGGACGGCCCGCGTACGAGAACGACGGCCCGGGCCAGAGGAAACGGGGGGTGCATGAGTACGGAAGCACGCCGCGCCTCGATTCCCCCGCGCCCGGCGCAACCGCCCTCGGTGGGCGAGGGCCACGAGGAACAGCCGACCGCCGCACCCGGGGAGAAACCCGCGAACGACACAGCGGAGCCGTCCGGCGCCGACGAGAACGGCGTTGCGGGCCCGGCGGGGCCGCGAAACACCGGGCACCCTCGGCCGCCCCGCCCCACCGGAGCCACGGCCCCGAGGATCCCGGCCCCCTGGGTCCGCCCGTACGCCCCGTCCGCCGCCCAGGAGCCGAGCGCCGCCCCACAGCCCCCCGCGCCGACCAGCCCCACCTCCTCGAACCAGACCCTCAACTTCTCGACCCCCTTCAACACGGACGCCGTGCGTGGCGTGAGTTCGGAGCAGGTGAACGGCTCCGGCCCCGGCTCTGTGGGTGGAGTGGGTTCGGAGGGCGTGAGCGGCTTCGGCCCGGGCTCTGTGGGTGGTGTGGGTTCGGAGGGCGTGAGCGGCTTCGGCCCGGGCTCTGCGGGTGGCTTCGGTTCGGACCGGGTGAACGGCTTCGGTTCGGACTCCGTGAGCGCGCCGCCTCCGCCTCCCGCGTCCGCCCGCTTCCCGGACACGCCGCCTCACCCCGGCGGCCCGGCTCCGCGCCGCCCCGACACCCCCCGCCCGCCGCGGCCCCCGGCGCCGCCCGCCGCGCGCCCATCCGGCGCCCGTCCGGGCGCCTCGGGCACCACCGGCCCGAGCAACGGCTCCCTCATGGACCGACCGCCCGGCACGCCCGGAACTTCCGCCACTGGGACTCCTCGCACTCCCTCGGCCCCGGAGACCCCGCGCAGCGCGGACCGCGACCGCCTGGCCCCCCGCCCCGCCGCCTCGGGCACCGACCGCAGGGGAAGCGGCGTCGATCCGCGTCCCGCCGCTCCGCCCCCCGACCGCACGGGAGGCGGCCCAGCCCCGCGTCCCGCTTCCCCGACCGCCGAGCGCGCGGGAAGCGGCGTCGATCCGCGTCCCGCCGCTCCGCCCACCGACCGCGCGGGAGGCGGCGCTGTCCCGCGTCCCGCTTCCCCGACCGCCGAGCGCGCGGGAAGCGGCGTCGATCCGCGTCCCGCCGCTCCGCCCACCGACCGCGCGGGAGGCGGCGCTGTCCCGCGTCCCGCTTCCCCGACCGCCGAGCGCGCGGGAAGCGGCGTCGATCCGCGTCCCGCCGCTCCGCCCACCGACCGCGCGGGAGGCGGCCCAGCCCCGCGTCCCGCTTCCCCGACCGTCGACCGCGGGGGAAGCGGCGCCACCCGGCGCCCCGGTGCTCCGACCGACGACCGCGCGGACGGCACCACCGATCTGCGTCGCGGCGGTCCCGGTGCCACGCGTGTCCCGGAACCCGGTGAACCGGGCGGCGCCCGTACCCCGGGCTCGTCGACTCCCCGGCCCTCCGACTTCTTCGGCGCGCGTCCTGCGACGGCCCCCCGTTCCACCGGGCCCGCCGACGGCAGCGGCTCGAGTCCCACCGCTCCTGTCTCCGGCAGCGCCTGGAGCCCGCTGCCCCGCAGTTGGGTGCCGAGCCCGAGTGCCGCCGTGGAACCGGAGACGGGGCAGGTCCCGGGTTCCGCCCGGCGTGCTGCCTCCCCGCAGCCGTCGGCGGCCGATCCGGACTCCCAGCCGGCCTGGTCGCCCACCTCCGCGATCCCGCCCCCCGACTTCACGGTCCCGCCGCCGCCACCCCGCACGGCGCCCCCGAAGCCCACCACCCGCCCCACCGCCGGGCCCCCCGACCCGACCAGCTCCCCATCCGGCCCGGGCACCTCGGCCCGCCCGACATCCGGCCCGGGCACCTCGGCCCGCCCCACCACCGTCACCGGAGCGCCCGCCCGCCCCACCACGGCGACGGGAGCCCCCGGCCGCCCCGCGTCCGAGTCGGGCACGTCCGCCCGTCCCCCCGCGTTCGGCGATGCCTCCCCGGGCACCTCCGCCCGCCCCACCCCCGAGCAGGGCACCTCCGCTCGGCCTCCTGCCACACCCGGCGCACCCCCGCGCCCCACTGCCGCACCGAACACACCCCCGCGCCCCATGACCGCGCCTTCCACCGCCCCGGGCACCTCCGCGCGCCCCTCCGCAGGACAGGCCACCCGGAAAGGCCCCACCTCCGGACCGAACACCCCTGCCCGCCCCACGGCTGCGCCGGACCCGTTCACCACCCCCTCCACCACGCCAGGCGCGTCCACCCACCCCTCCGCCGGGCCGAGCCCCCGGCGTGGCCCCACCACCGGACCGACTCCCCCCACGCGCCCCACCACCGGACCGACTCCCCCCGCACCCCCCGTCACCCCCCTCGAATCGCCCGCAACCGGTGTCGTCTCGCCCGACCCCTCTCTTTCCTGGAGCGCTCCCATGGCTCCCGGGAGTGTGCCCGGTGCCACGCGGCCCGTGGTGTCGTTCGCGCGGCCCGAGGGGTTCGGGGACGTGCCCCGGGCGGTCGGGCGGCGGGGCCGGGCCGTGGTGGCCGCCGCCTGTGTCGTGCTCGGGCTGGGGCTCATCGGCGGTGCCGTCACCGGGAGTTGGCTCATCGGGGACGCGGAGGGAAGCGGCGCGCGGGACACGTACGCCGCGGCCGGTGGACTGTGGCACAGCGTTCCCGTCGACGAGCTCTTCCCGGTCACCATCGACGGGCAGGGCGCCGGCCCCGGGGGCGCCGACCGGACCTGGACGCGGATCGCCGTCGCCCCGGACAGCGGCTGCGCCGACGCCTTCGACCCACTGCTGCGCCAGGCCCTCACCCCGGGCGGCTGCCAGCGGCTCCTGCGCGCCACCTACACCGACGCCACCCAGAGCTACGTCACCACCGTCGGCCTGCTGTTCACCACCGCCGACGCGGCCGGCATGCGCGCCCTCGACACCCGCTTCGACAAGGAGGGCCTGGCCCGCCGCGCCGACCTGATGCCGAAGCCGTACGCCGCCAAGGGCACCGCCGCCGCCTCCTTCGGCGACAAGCAGCGCGCCTCGTGGACGATCTCCGTCCTCACCGACGCCCCGGTCGTCGTCTACGCCGTCTCCGGCTGGGCCGACGGCCGTACCGTCGACAGCCCCGAGCCCGCCTCACAGGCCACCGCCTCCGGCGCCACCACGGCCCCCGCCCAGGCCGGCCTCGGCAACGAGGCCCAGGGCCTCGCCGACCGCATCGAGCGGAGCCTGCGCAAGACCGCCGTCACGCCCTCGGAGCAGCCCTCATGAGCCGCCGCAGTCCCCGCAGCCGTCACCGCAGCAGGGCCGGGCTGCTCTGTTGTCTGCTCGCCGGCTCCGTCGCCCTGCTGCCCGCCGCCCCCGCGTACGCCGACAGCATCCGCGCCCAGCAGTGGGCCCTCGACGCCATGCACACCCAGGAGGCCTGGCAGACCACCAAGGGCAAGGGCATCACCGTCGCCGTCCTGGACACCGGCGTGGAGGCCGACCACCCCGACCTGGAGGGCAACGTCCTCGAAACCAAGGACATGGTCGGCTTCGGCGCGAAGGAGGGCGACCCGTCCTGGGCCGTGCACGGCACCGCCATGGCCGGCATCATCGCCGGTCACGGCCACGGGTACGGCGACGAGGACGGGGTCATGGGCATCGCGCCCGAGGCCAAGATCCTCCCCGTCCGCGTGATCCTGGAGGACGAGGACCCCCAGCGCACCAAGGCCCGCAACAGCCGCGGCAACGCCCTCGCCGAGGGCATCCGCTGGGCCGCCGACCAGGACGTCGACGTCATCAACCTCTCCCTGGGCGACGACTCCGCCTCCGCCCACCCGGAACCGGCCGAGGACGAGGCCGTGCAGTACGCCCTGAAGAAGGGGGTGGTCGTCGTCGCCTCGGCCGGCAACGGCGGCGAGAAGGGCGACCACATCTCCTACCCCGCGGCCTACCCGGGCGTGATAGTCGCCACCGCCGTCGACCGGTACGGCACCCGCGCCTCGTTCTCCACCCGCCGCTGGTACGCCACGGTCGCCGCCCCCGGCCAGAAGGTCGTCATCGCCGAGCCCGACCACAAGTACTACGAGGGCTGGGGGACCAGCGCGGCCTCGGCGTTCGTCTCGGGGGCGGTCGCGCTCATCAAGGCCGCCCACCCCGGGCTCACCCCGGCGCAGATCAAGAAGCTCCTCGAGGACACCGCCCGCAACGCCCCCGTCGGCGGCCGCGACGACTCCCGGGGCTTCGGTTTCATCGACCCCGCCGCAGCGATCCGGGCCGCGGGGTCCCTCAAGCCGGAGGGCCTGAAGTCCGCGTCCTACGGCAAGGAGTACTTCGGCGCGGGCCCCGACGCCGCCCGCGCCGACGACGACACCTCCGGCTGGGCCGCCCCTCTCGCCGGGGGCGCCGGAGTGGTCCTCCTGCTCGGCGCGGTCATCCTGTGGCGAGGCCGCCGCGAGCCGGGCGAGTTCGAGACCTTCGAGTCGTACGAGTCGTACGAGACCTACTAGCGGGCCCGTCGCAGTACGGCTATTCCGTGGCCGACGCCGACGCGCTGTCGTCCGCGAACGCCGACACCGCCGCCTTCGCCGCCGCCTCCACCAGCGAGATGCCCCTGGCCTGCGTCGCGTTGCCGTTCGACAGCACCGCCACCAGGTACGTGTGCCCGCCGGTCGGCACCCGCCCGATGCTGTTGATGTCCCACAGCCCGGTGGTGCTCCTGGCCAGCCAGCCGTTCTTCAGCGCCCACGACGAGCCGTCGGCCGCCGCCGAGACACCCCAGTGCTGGTCGGTCGCTATCTGCTGCATCAGGCCCTGCAGGTACGACCGCGACGCCTCGCTCAGCTCCGAGTCGTCCCCGAAGACCTGCTGCAGCAGCCTGAGCTGGTCGGCGGCCGTGGTCTGGGTGAGCCCCCACAGCATGTCGTCGCCGCCCTCGGTGCCCGTGAGCCCGAACCGCTCGTTCGCCGCGTCCAGCCCCTCCGCCTTGCCGATGATCCGCCACAGCTCCGACGCCGAGGTGTTGTCGCTGTTCTCGATCATCGCGGTGGCGTACGTCTTCTCGTTCGCCGTGAGATGCCGGCCCGCGTCCTGCGCCTGGAGCAGCAGCGTCGCCAGGATGTCCACCTTCACGATGCTCGCCGTGTCGAAGGCGGCGGAGCCGTGGGTCGCGCTGTCCCCGGAGTCCACGTCCAGCACGGCCACGGACACCTTCGCGTCCGCCGGCACGGTCACCGACTTCATCGCCTCGGCCAGCAGCGCGTCGTAGTCCACTGCGGGTGCCGCCACCGACTCCACGCTCACCCCTCCGTCCGCCGAGCCCGACGCGGACGCCGACGGCTCCGCGGAGGACGACGATACGGCCCCCTCGCCGGAGTGCGCCTGTGCCTTCACATAGACGGTGCCGCCCGCGGTGGCGCCGAGGACGGCCACGGTGGCGAGCGCGGTGTAGAGGAGGGGACGGCGCCGGGACGGGCGGGCGCGGCGGCCGCTACGGGCTCTGCGAGTCTCCATGCCCGTGATGGTGGTGGCGGCGACTGTGCGGGCCGTTAGACGAACGTAAGAGGTACGTCAGCGAAGCCTGAGAATCCTGTGAAAGCCGTCTCGCTCGCGTTTCGGGCCCCGCACAAGCCCAGCAGCATCCCCCCGATAAGGTCGGTGACCGTGGCGAACAAGAACATTCCCGACCCCGGCTACTCCGACGACGACGGCTCCGCCGACCCCCGGCTGAGCGCGGCGCTCGCCGCCTGGGCCGAGGACCGCACCGCCGTCGGACCCGTCCTGGCGGCCCTCAGGGGCACCCGGCTGCTCGTCCCGGTGGTGGCCGTGCTCGGCGAGGTCGAGGAGGACGAGAACGGGCTGCGCCGCGAGAAGACCAGCGACATGGCCGTCCCCACCCTGAAGGCCGGGGGCCGCACCGCGCTGCCCGCCTTCACCTCCACCGAGTCCCTGGCCCGCTGGGACCCGGCGGCGCGACCCGTCGCCGTACCCCTGCACCAGGCGCTGCGGGCCGCCGCGCACGAGAAGGCGGACACCGTGGTGCTCGACCTGGCCGGGCCGGTGGCGTTCGAACTGACGGGACCGGCGCTGCTGGCGCTCGCGGAGGGCCGTACGACGATCGATCCGCTCGCCGATCCGGCCGTACGGGAAGCGGTGCGCGCCGCGGTGGCCGCCGAGCCGGACGTCGTCCGCGCGCACCTCGGGCCGGGCCGGGCGGACGGCACCCTCGCCCTCGTCCTCGACCCGTCCGCCGCCCCCGCCGAGGCCGCCCGCGCGGTGGCCGGCCGCCTCGCCGCCGACGAGACACTGAGGGCCCGCCTGGTGCGCGGCCTCGACCTGGCACTCCTGCCGGCCGGGACCACGCCGCCGGGCGAGCCCCTGTACGTACGCGGATGAGCGGACGATCCGGCGGACTAGCCGTAGACGGGCCCGGTGTACTTCTCGCCCGGGCCCTGGCCCGGCTCGTCCGGGACGATCGACGCCTCGCGGAACGCCAGCTGGAGCGACTTCAGGCCGTCGCGCAGCGGGGCCGCGTGGAAGGAGCTGATCTCGGTCGCGCTCGCGTCGAGCAGCCCGGCGAGGGCCGTGACCAGCTTGCGGGCCTCGTCGAGGTCCTTGTACTTGTCGCCCTCCTCGGTGAGCCCGAGCTTGACGGCCGCCGCGCTCATCAGGTTGACGGCGACCGTGACGATCACCTCGACGGCCGGGACCTCGGCGATGTCGCGGGTCATCTCGTCGAAGTCGGCGGAGGTGGGGTCCGGGGAGCCGGCGGGGGAGGTCTCACTCATGCCCCACACGATAGGCGCAGGCCGCCCGGACCCCCGCACCGAGGCTCGATTCGCCGTTCCCGGCACGGGCTGGTAATCTCGATTAACGACCGGTCGGACACGCGTGCCACCCAGCAGGCGGGCCCGGCCCACAAGTGGAGGCTCCGAACTCCCACCCGACCGCCCCTCAGGGACGGCGGGTCACCCCGGTCAGGCGGCCGCCATCGTTCCGTACGGACGATGGAGTCGCCCGGTAGTGCGCCCCGCGATGCTCGCGACGGTGCTCCGGTAGTGCTTGGAGCCCCCGCATGTGATCGTTCGGGGCATTTTTTGTGCTTCGGCGTGGTTATAGGTCTAACGACACAAGACGTTACGCGGCCGTCCGCCAGACGCTCGCGTGGTGCTATCGAGGAGGATCCATCAGCGCCGAGCCCCGCATCAACGACCGGATTCGCGTTCCCGAGGTGCGACTTGTCGGTCCCAGTGGCGAGCAGGTGGGCATCGTCCCCCTGGCCAAGGCACTGGAGCTTGCGCAGGAGTACGACCTGGACCTGGTCGAGGTCGCGGCGAACGCCCGCCCGCCGGTCTGCAAGCTCATGGACTACGGGAAGTTCAAGTACGAGTCGGCCATGAAGGCCCGTGAGGCGCGCAAGAACCAGGCGCACACGGTCATCAAGGAGATGAAGCTCCGGCCGAAGATCGACCCGCACGACTACGACACCAAGAAGGGTCACGTCGTCCGGTTCCTCAAGCAGGGCGACAAGGTCAAGATCACGATCATGTTCCGTGGTCGCGAGCAGTCCCGGCCCGAGCTGGGCTACCGACTGCTGCAGCGCCTCGCGGAGGACGTCCAGGAGCTCGGGTTCGTCGAGTCGAACCCCAAGCAGGACGGCCGCAACATGATCATGGTCCTCGGTCCGCACAAGAAGAAGACCGAGGCGATGGCCGAGGCCCGTCAGGCGCAAGAGGCCCGCAAGGCCGAAGCGAAGGCCAACCCCGGCCGCTCGCAGAACCCCGCGGACGCCGAGTACATCGACGACGAGGCCACTGAGGCCACCGAGACCACCGAGGCCGCCGAGGCCCCTGCCGAGGCTTCCGCCGAGGCGTGATCCGCGGGACGTAAGTCCCCTGGATGCAACCCATACAGCAGCGACGCTCCACCCAGTGCCCGGTTTCACGACCGGGCACCGGAGCGCCACCGACGAGGAGAGAACGGCGCTATGCCGAAGAACAAGTCGCACAGCGGTGCCAGCAAGCGCTTCAAGGTCACCGGCTCCGGCAAGGTGCTCCGTGAGCGCGCCGGCAAGCGCCACCTGCTCGAGCACAAGTCGTCCCGCGTGACGCGTCGCCTCACCGGCAACGCCGAGATGGCCCCGGGCGACGCCGCGAAGATCAAGAAGCTTCTCGGCAAGTGAGGTCGGGCGCACCGCGCCTGACCCACGCACACCGGGACCCAATCGATTCCGGGCCGTGTGACGACAACCGCGGCCCCGCTACAAGGAGTTAACAAGTGGCACGCGTCAAGCGGGCAGTCAACGCCCACAAGAAGCGCCGGGCGATCCTCGAGGCGGCCTCCGGCTACCGCGGTCAGCGTTCGCGCCTGTACCGCAAGGCCAAGGAGCAGGTCACCCACTCGCTGGTCTACAACTACAACGACCGCAAGAAGCGCAAGGGCGACTTCCGTCAGCTGTGGATCCAGCGCATCAACGCCGCTGCCCGCGCCAACGGCATCACCTACAACCGCTTCATCCAGGGCCTGAAGGCCGCGAACGTCGAGGTCGACCGCAAGATCCTGGCCGAGCTCGCCGTGAACGACGCCGGTGCGTTCGCCGCGCTCGTCGAGGTCGCGCAGAAGGCGCTGCCGTCGGACGTGAACGCGCCCAAGGCCGCGTGACGCCTCGCCGGCTTTGAGCCGACGTGACCGAAGGACCCGCAGGTTCCATCCTGCGGGTCCTTTGCTGCTGACGCCCGCTGAGGCCGCCGTTCGGGTGCGGGTCGCCTGTGGCTGATCGCGCCCACGCGGCGGAGCCGCACATCGATAGAGCCCCGCGCCCCTGCAACCCACCCAGCTTTCGAAGGTGAACCAGAACATGCCCCCCGCCAGCCCCGAGCTGATCTCCCCCCGTTCTCCCCGTGTGGCCGCCGCGCGGCGGCTTGCCCGGCGGAACTTCCGGGGGAAGGAGCGGCTGTTCCTCGCGGAGGGGCCGCAGGCCGTGCGGGAGGCGGCGGGGTACGGCGCGGACACCCTCACCGAGCTGTTCGCCACCGTCGAGGCCGCGGAGCGGTACGCCGACATCGTCGGGGAGGCCCGAGCCGCCGGCGCCCGGATCCATCTCGCCGACGAGCAGGTCATCGCGGACATCTCGACGACGGTCACCCCGCAGGGGCTCGTCGGGGTCTGCCGGTTCGTCGACACGCCCTTCGAGGAGATCCTCGCCGCCCGGCCCCGGCTGGTCGCCGTACTGGCGCATGTCCGCGACCCCGGCAACGCCGGCACCGTCCTGCGCTGCGCGGACGCCGCCGGCGCCGAGGCCGTCGTACTGACCGACGCGTCCGTCGATCTGTACAACCCGAAGGCCGTCCGGGCCTCCGTCGGGTCGCTGTTCCATCTGCCCGTCGCCGTCGGCGTGCCCGTCGAGCGGGCCGTGGCCGGGCTGAAGGAGGCCGGGGTGCGGATCCTCGCCGCCGACGGGGCCGGTCGGGACGACCTCGACGACGAGCTGGACAAGGGCACCATGGGCGGGCCCACCGCCTGGGTGTTCGGCAACGAGGCCTGGGGGCTCCCGGAGGAGACCCGCGCTCTCGCCGACGCCGTCGTCCGCGTCCCGATCCACGGAAAGGCCGAGAGCCTGAACCTCGCGACCGCCGCGGCCGTATGTCTCTACGCATCGGCCCGTGCACAGCGCGCCTCCGGAGGGTGCCGCTCCGTCACCGAGAGCTAGTAGGGTGACGAGCTCGGGGCGCCTCTTACGGGAGGGCGGGAGGTGAGGTACGGGGATGAGTGTCGGCACTGCCGGTGACCTGGCCGAACTCGGCATCGACCCCGACGACCTGCCGGACGGGCTGGTCGTCGCCGACGAGCACGGGCGGGTGATCTGCTTCAACGCCGCCGCCGTCCGGATCACCTCCGTACCGGCGCAGGAAGCCCTCGGACAGCGGCTCGACAAGGCGCTCCCGTTGGAGGACCTCGAAGGCCGCCGCTGGTGGCAGCTCACGGACCCCTACACGGGGCTCGCCATCCGGACCGGCCAGCCCGAGCGGAATCTGCTGCTGCCCGGCGGCCGCGAGGTGCTCGTCACCGCGCGCTACGTCCGCACCGCACCCACCGGACCCGTCCGCCGGGTCGTCGTCTCCGTGCGGGACACCGAGGCCCGCCGCCGCACCGAGCGCAGCCACGCCGAGCTGATCGCCACCGTCGCCCACGAACTGCGCTCCCCGCTCACCTCCGTCAAGGGCTTCACCGCCACCCTCCTCGCCAAATGGGCCCGCTTCACCGACGACCAGAAGCGGCTGATGCTGGAGACGGTGGATGCCGACGCCGACCGTGTCACGCGGCTCATCGCCGAGCTGCTCGACATCTCGCGGATCGACTCCGGGCGGCTGGAGGTGCGGCGCCAGCCCGTCGACATAGGCGCGGCCGTCGGACGGCACATCCAGGCCTACGTCGCCGCCGGGCAGCCCGCCGACCGGTTCCTGCTCCGTCTCGAGCAGCCGCTGCCCGCCCTGTGGGCCGACCCCGACAAGGTCGACCAGGTCCTCAGCAACCTCATCGAAAATGCGGTGCGGCACGGCGAGGGAACCGTCACGATTGACGTCACGCCCGCCGCGTCCCCCCGGGAAGGGGAGGACACCGGCACGTCGGTCACCGTGAGCGACGAGGGTGCCGGCATCCCGGAGGAGTCCATGAACCGCGTCTTCACCCGCTTCTGGCGGGGCAGCAAGCGCGGTGGCACGGGCCTCGGGCTGTACATCGTCAAGGGCATCGTCGAAGCCCACGGCGGCACCATCACGGTCGGCCGCGCCCCCGGCGGGGGCGCCGAGTTCCGATTTACGTTGCCCGTGGCCGCCCCGGCGTATCTCGCCTGACGGCCCGCGGGCTCTTCGTATACCTCAACCCCGTTAGACTCGGCCTTTGGCACCTTTGTGTCCCGAAAGCCATGACGCACTGGCCGCGAGTCGGTGACGGGGACCATCCAGCCAATCGGAAGCACGGGAAGAGATGTCGGCACCGAATAAGTCGTACGACCCTGTCGAGGTCGAGGCGTTGAAACCGGAAGAGATCGAGCGCATGCGGGACGAGGCGCTCGCCGCCTTCGCCGCCGCGGACTCCCTCGACGCGCTCCAGGAGGCCAAGGTCGCCCACACCGGCGGCACCTCGCCGCTGGCCCTCGCGAACCGCGAGATCGGCGCGCTGCCCCCGCATGCCAAGGCCGCCGCCGGCAAGGTGGTCGGCCAGGCCCGCGGCGCGGTGAACAAGGCCCTCGCCGGCCGCCAGGAGGAGCTGGAGGCCGAGCGTGACGCCCGGGTGCTGGTCGAGGAGGCGGTGGACGTCACCCTGCCGTACGACCGCGTACCGGCCGGCGCCCGCCATCCGCTCACCACGCTCTCGGAGCGCATCGAGGACATCTTCGTGGCCATGGGCTACGAGGTCGCCGAGGGCCCCCAGGTCGAGGCCGAATGGTTCAACTTCGACGCCCTGAACATCGGCCCGGACCACCCGGCCCGCGGCGAGGCCGACACCTTCTTCGTCCAGGGCCCGGACGGCGGCACCGAGTCCGGTGTCGTGCTGCGCACCCACACCTCGCCCGTGCAGATCCGCTCCCTGCTCTCGCGCGAGCTGCCGGTCTATGTGATCTGCCCCGGCGTCGTCTACCGCACCGACGAGCTGGACGCCACGCACACCCCGGTGTTCCGCCAGGTGGAGCTGCTCGCCGTGGACGAGGGCCTGACCATGGCCGACCTCAAGGGCACCATGGACCACATGGTCCAGTCGCTGTTCGGCGAGGGGATCAAGACCCGGCTGCGGCCCAACTTCTTCCCGTTCACCGAGCCGTCCGCCGAGATGGACATGGTGTGCTACGTCTGCCGCGGCGAGTCCGTCGGCAACCCCGACCGCCCCTGCCGCACCTGCTCCAGCGAGGGCTGGATCGAGCTCGGCGGCTGCGGCATGGTCAACCCCAAGGTGCTCACCGCCTGTGGCGTCGACCCCGAGAAGTACAGCGGCTTCGCCTTCGGTTTCGGCATCGAACGGCTGCTGATGTTCCGCCACAACGTCGAAGACATGCGAGACATGGTCGAGGGTGACACCCGGTTCACCCGACCCTTCGGGATGGAGATCTGATGCGGATCCCGCTTTCCTGGCTGCGGGAGTACGTCGACCTCCCCGCCACCGAAACCGGCCGTGACGTGCAGGCCAAGCTGGTGTCCGCCGGCCTTGAGGTCGAGACCGTCGAGCAGCTCGGCGCCGACCTCAAGGGCCCCCTCGTCGTGGGCCAGGTGCTCACCATCGAGGAGCTGGAGGGCTTCAAGAAGCCGATCCGCTTCTGCACCGTCGACGTGGGCACGGCCAACGGCACGGGCGAGCCCCAGGAGATCGTCTGCGGCGCCCGCAACTTCGCCGTCGGCGACAAGGTCGTCGTCGTCCTCCCGGGCGCCGTCCTGCCCGGCGGCTTCGCCATCGCCGCCCGCAAGACGTACGGCAGGACCTCGCACGGCATGATCTGCTCCAGCGACGAGCTGGGCATGGGCGACGACGGCACCAAGGGCATCATCGTGCTGCCCCCGGAGACCGAGGTCGGCAAGGACGCCATCGAGCTCCTCGAGCTGGTCGACGAGGTCCTGGACATCGCCGTCACCGCCAACCGCGGCGACTGTCTGTCCATCCGCGGCGTCGCCCGCGAGGCCGCCATCGCCTACGGTCTGCCCCTGCGCGACCCCGCCCTGCTCGACGTACCGGCCCCGAACGCCTTCGGGTACCCGGTGCGGGTCTCCGAGCCGCTCGGCTGCGACCGCTTCACCGCCCGCACCGTCACCGGTCTGAGCCCCGAGGCCCGCTCCCCGATCTGGCTGAAGCGCCGGCTGCAGAAGGTCGGCATGCGCCCGATCTCCCTCGCCGTCGACGTCACCAACTACGTGATGATGGAGCTCGGCCAGCCGCTGCACGCCTACGACCGCGCACTGGTCCAGGGCACCATCGGCGTCCGCCGGGCCGGGGAGGGCGAGCAGATCGTCACCCTCGACGGGGTGACCCGCACGCTGCACGCCGAGGACCTCGTCATCACCGACGACCGCGGCCCGATCGGCCTCGCCGGGGTCATGGGCGGCGCCAACACCGAGATCGCCGACCACGACAACACCGAGCAGTCCACCGGTGACGTCGTGATCGAGGCCGCCCACTTCGACGCGGTGTCCATCGCGCGCACGGCCCGCCGGCACAAGCTGTCCTCCGAGGCCTCCCGTCGCTTCGAGCGGGGCGTCGACCCGGCCGCCGCCGCGGCCGCCGCGCAGCGCACGGTCGACCTGCTGGTGCTGCTCGCGGGCGGTACGGCCGACGCGGGCGTCACCGAGGTCGTCACCCCCTCCGGCCCGCACACCATCACCGTCCCGGCCAACCACCCCGACAAGGTCGCGGGCGTCGGCTACGGCCGCGAGACGGTCGTGCGCCGCCTCCAGGAGATCGGCTGCGACGTCTACGGGCAGGACGAGCTGATCGTCACCGTCCCGTCCTGGCGGCCCGACCTCGCCGAGATCAACGACCTGGCGGAGGAGGTCATCCGCCTGGAGGGCTACGAGAACCTGCCCTCCACGCTGCCCAAGCCCCCGTCGGGCCGCGGCCTCACCCACCGCCAGCGCCTGCACCGCCGCGTCGGCCGCGCCCTGGCCGGCGCCGGCTATGTCGAGGCGCCGAACTACCCGTTCGTCGGCGAGGGCGTCTTCGACCAGCTCGGACTGGCCGCCGACGACCCGGCCCGCCGCGTCGTCAGGCTCACCAACCCGCTCAACGACGAGGAGCCCGCCCTCCGTACGTCGCTGCTGCCGGGCCTGCTGGGCGCCCTGCGGCGCAACGACGGCCGGGGCAGCCATGACCTCGCGCTGTTCGAGACGGGCCTGGTCTTCCACCCGCGCGAGGGGGCCGGCGTCGCCGGTCACCTCCCGGTCGACCGCCGCCCGACGGACGAGGAGCTCGCCGCGCTCGACGCCGTCCTCCCCGAGCAGCCGCGCCATGTCGCCGTCGTCCTCGCGGGCGCCCGCGAGCAGGCCGGCTGGTGGGGCAAGGGCCGTCCGGCCGACTGGGCCGACGCGATCGAGGCCGGTCGCGCCGTCGCCCGTGAGGCCGGTGCCGACCTGATCGTGCGCGGCGGCCAGTACGGCCCGTGGCACCCCGGGCGCTGCGCCGAGTTCGTGGTCGTCGCCGACGGCACCGAGCGCGTCGTCGGCCACGCGGGCGAGCTGCACCCCCGGGTGCTGAAGGCGTTGGGCCTGCCCGCGCGCACCTGCGCGATGGAGCTGAACCTCGACGTCCTGGAGGCGGTCGGCGACGACACCCCGCAGGCGCCGAGCATCTCCACGTTCCCCGTGGCCACGCAGGACGTCGCCCTCGTGGTCGACTCCTTCGTACCGCACTCGGACGTCGAGGCCGCGCTGCGCGAGGGCGCGGGTGAACTGCTGGAGGGGATCCGGCTGTTCGACGTGTACGTCAACGACGAGCAGCTGGGTGACGGCAAGAAGTCGCTCGCCTATGCGCTGCGCTTCCGCGCGGGGGACCGGACGCTGACGGTGGATGAGGCTTCGGCTGCGCGGGATGCGGCTGTTGCTCTCGCGGGGGAGCGGACGGGGGCGGTCCTGCGGGGCTGATGTCGTTCGCCGGGTGCGGGTGGGTCGTGGTTTGTCGCGCAGTTCCCCGCGCCCCTGGGTGGCTTCACTCATCCGGGTGACAACTTCGGGCGAACTGGTCCTTCTGGGCCATCCCGTCGACAGAATCGGACCGGCCCTTTCGGGGTCGGTCCGATCTGCTGTGCGGCCTGGGACGGGGGGCCAACGACCATGTTCGGCATCAGGCGGCCGTTGCGCAGCGCCCTGTCGCTGGGGTTGCCCACGGCCTGGGGCGCCCTGGCGATCGCGTACAAGCTGACCTGTCCGCTGGCCCAGCAGGACGGGCTGGCCGCCAGGATCGCCACGAGCGCCGTGTTCTTCGCGGTCGGCACCGGGCTCGTACTCCATGTCCGACAGGCCCTGTTGCGGGAACTGAAGCAGGTCAGAAGGGTCGCCGGGGCCGCCCAGAACGTTCTCCTACGACCCCTGCCGCCCCGCGTCGACGGACTGGACGTCGCCGCGGCCCGGCTCTCCGCCGACCGCGGCGCCACCGTCGGCGGCGATCTCTACGAGGTCATCGCGACCGAACACGGCGTACGGGTCGTGATGGGCGACGTCCGCGGCCACGGCCTGCCCGCCCTCGGCACGGTGGCCGCCCTGCTCGGCTGTTTCCGTGAGGCCGTCCATGACGAGCCCGACCTGGTCGTCGTACTGCGCAGACTGGAACGGGCCTTGGCCAGACGCCTGCGGGAGGGCGACTCGGACACCCCCCTCGCCGAGGAGTTCGTCACGGTCCTGCTGCTGGAGATCCACGAGAACGGGGAGACACACGCCTTGAACTGCGGCCACCCCTGGCCGTACCTGCTGAGCGGCACGACCGTGGAGCCGTTGTCGCGGGCGGATCCCCTGCCGCCGCTGGGCCTGTTCCCCCTACCGCCGCACCTTCTGCCGACGTTCTGCGGTCACCTGCTCCGAGGTGACTCGATGGTCCTCTTCACGGACGGTGCGGAGGACGCGAGGGACGGACACGGAAGCTTCTTCTCCCTGACGGAGGCACTCACCAAGGCGGCCGACGACCACCCCGTCTCCCCACAGCGGATCCTCCGCACGACCCTCTCCGCCCTCCTGCGCCACACAGCGGGCAGACCCCATGACGACATCGCCCTACTGGCACTTCAGAACGAGCGGATGCAGCCCAACCCCTGATCCCCGAACCCGCAACGCCGGGCCGCCGCTTATTGAGGGGGAGCCGACGGCCCGGCGAACCTCTTGCGAGGCAATCCAGTCAACCGGGCCGGGAACTCTCCGCGACAGCGCGCACACAGCACGGATACGCGCACTCCGTTCACACCCCGTGTGAAGACGCACCCACTACTCTGGCGGCACCGAGGCACCGGGGGGCACCCAATGCAGCCCAACACTCTGCTCGACGCGATCCTGGACGAGGCGGGCATCTCGCACGCGGGCCTCGCCGCCCACGTCAACCAGGCCGGACGGGCCCGCGGGCTCGCCCTGCGCTACGAGCACACGGCGATCGCCCGCTGGCTGAAGGGACAGCGGCCCCGCGGCCAGGTCCCCGACCTGATCTGCGAGGTCCTCGCAGGGCGTCTGCACCGGCCGGTCACCCTCGACGACATCGGCCTCGGCGTACCGGGCGAGCCCTCCGCCCCGCACGGCACCTCCCTCTCCGGCTTCGTCGAGCGGGCCACCGCCCTGTGGCGCTCCGACGAGCAGCAGCGTCCCCACCTCCTCGGCGCCCCCGCCGTGACCGGGACGCCGGCCGTGATGCCGGTGTGGGAGTGGGAGAACCCGCCCGAGGACGTCGACGTCTCCCGGGGTGGCCGACACCGCGTCACCTCCGCCGACATCGAGATGCTGCGCGCCGCCCGCGCCCACTACGAGCAGATGTACCGCAAGGCGGGCGGCATCGCGACCCGCAGCCGTATCGTCGGCTTCCTCAACGCCGAGGCCGCGCCCCTGCTGCGCGGCAGCTACACCGACGAGACGGGGCGTCAACTGCACCGGGCGACCGGCGGGTTGGTGGCCGTCGCCGGGATCTGCGCGTACGACTCCGATGCGCACGGCCTCGCCCAGCGCTACTTCCACCAGGCGCTGCGGCTGGCAAAGGCCAGCGGGGACCGGGGTCTTGGCGCGTACGTCATCGCGCTCCTCGTCAACCAGTCGCTGTTCATGCGGGAGTACCGGCAGGCCGTGGCCTTCGCGGAGGCGGCGCTGCGGGCGGCCGGCAAGCACATCACCCCCGCCCTGGCCTCCGATCTGTACGCGATGCAGGCCAAGGCGTACGCCCACCTCGGCGACGGTACGAGCGCGTTGTCGTGCATCCGGCGGGCGGAGACGGCCGCCGAACGCATCCGGCGGGGCGTCGAGCCCGACGAGACCGGCTATGTCCAGCCCGGTCTGGTCAACGTCCAGGTGGCGGAGGCGCTGCTCAGCCTCGGCGAGATCGCTGCGGCCGCCGAACACGCCCAGGCCGCCGTCGGCACACCCGCGCACGACCGGGGCCGGGTGCACCGGCTCGCCATGCTCAGCACGATCGAACTGCGCCAGGGCCATGCCGACAAGGCCGTGGTCACCGCCGTCCAGATGGCCGAACAGGCCAGGGGAATGGAGTCCCAGCGGCTGCGCGACAGACTCCGGGCGGTGCGTGAACACCTGGTGCGCAGTGGCTGCTCGGGGACGTCCGAAGCAGCCGAACTCATCGACGGAGCACTGCGCGTACCGCTGTAGACCTCCGGGGCACTCCACAGTCCCTGCTGCGATATTGCCACTCACCCGACGGAAGGTGGCAGAACCGTGCAGTGGACGAAACAGAACGAACAAACTGTGTATGAAAACCGCTGGTTCAGCGTCAACCTGGCCGATGTGGAGCTGCCGGACGGCCGGCACCTGGACCACTTCCTGATACGGCTGCGGCCCGTCGCCGTGGCCACCGTGGTCAACGAGGCGAACGAGGTCCTGCTCCTGTGGCGTCACCGCTTCATCACCGACAGCTGGGGCTGGGAACTCGCGGCGGGCGTCGTCGAGGACGGCGAGGACATCGCCCGCGCGGCCGCCAGGGAACTCGAGGAGGAGACCGGCTGGCGGCCGGGGCCCCTGCACCACCTCATGAGCGTGGAACCGTCCAACGGTCTCACCGACGCCGTCCACCACATCTACTGGTCGGACCGGGGCGAGTACGTGGGACACCCCGTGGACGACTTCGAGTCGGACCGCCGGGAGTGGGTCCCCCTGAAGGTCGTACCCGACCTGGTCGCCCGGGGGGAGGTCCCGGCCGCCAACATGGCGGCCGCGTTGATGCTGTTGCACCATCTCAGGCTGACGGGCGACTAGGAGACTAGCGGGCCAGCGCCTGCCAGACCGTCACGACCAGGGCCCCCAGGGCCGTGAGCGCCGCGAGCGAGGGCAGCGGCCAGCGCGCGTGTTCCAGCGAGACCATGCGGGTGTTCAGCTCGTCCAGTTCCTTGGCGGTCTCCTCGGTGCGATGAGTGATCAGGGCCAGCCCGCCCTCGACGCGGGCGTAGGCCACGTCCAGCCGGCGACGTAACTCTGCGAGTTCTCCATGGACGACGGGATGCTCGGGATCGGCGGTCACGTGTCCGCTCCTTTCCGTAGTCGACTCACATCCCTGCATGTGCATGGTGAGTCAACTCGCCTGGTGGGCCGGTGGGGAGCGTGTGCGTATGGCATATGCGGGCCCGGCGCGCACACGGTGTGTGAAACACGCGGGCCCGGCACTCCGAGGAGCGCCGGGCCCGTGCCGATCACGGTGGGTCATCAGTACGTGTAGAACCCCGAGCCGGTCTTACGGCCCAGCCGGCCCGCGTCCACCATCCGCGCGAGCAGCGGGGGAGCGGCGTACAGCGGCTCCTTGTACTCGTCGTACATCGACTGCGCGACCGAGGCGACCGTGTCCAGGCCGATCAGGTCGGACAGCCTCAGCGGGCCCATCGGGTGGGCGCAGCCCATCTCCATGCCGTTGTCGATGTCCTCGCGGCCGGCGATGCCCGTCTCGAACATCCGGATCGCGGACAGCAGATACGGGATCAGCAGCGCGTTGACGACGAAGCCCGAGCGGTCCTGCGCGCGGATCGCGTGCTTGCCCAGCACCTTCTCGGCGAACAGCTGCGCCCGGCCGATCGTGCCCTCGGAGGTGGTCAGCGCCGGGATCAGCTCGACCAGCTTCTGCACGGGGGCCGGGTTGAAGAAGTGGATGCCGACGACCTGGTCGGGCCGCGAGGTGGCGACCGCCAGCTTCACCAGCGGGATCGAGGAGGTGTTGGAGGCCAGGATGGCGTCCGGGCGGGTCACCACCTGGTCGAGGACCTGGAAGATCTCCGTCTTGACCTGCTCGTTCTCCACGACGGCCTCGATGACGAGGTCCCGGTCGGCGAACTCGCCGAGGTCCGTGGTGAAGCTGAGGCGGGCCTGTGTCTCGTCCCGCTCCGCCTCGGTGATCTTGCCGCGCTCGGCGGCCTTGGCCAGGGAGCCGAACAGCCGGGTCCGGCCGAACTCCAGGGCCTCGCCGGTGGTCTCGGCGACCTTGACGTCGAGTCCGGCGCGGGCGCAGACCTCCGCGATGCCCGCACCCATCTGGCCGCAGCCCACGACTCCGACGCGTTCGATGTCCGTCACATCGTCCCCTTCGCTGACTCTGACTCTGCCCGTTGTCTGTGACAGGTCTGCCGGGTCCCGGTCGGCCTGCTCCGATCGTGCACGTTACTAGCAAGTATCGATGATCGATCGCCGGGGTCGGTGCATGCTGTGCGCGGAGACGATCCGTGACCGAGCGGATCCATGGAGTGACACAGGGATGAGTGCGATGGGGCGACTGACCCGGAGGGCGTTCGCGCTTGCGGCGCTGTCGGCGTTCACCACGACGGGCGCGGCGGGCTCGGCGGCCCCCGCTCCCGCGCGGGGCGGAGCGGGAGAGGGCCGGGCGACGGCCGAGATGCGGGGCGTGTGGCTCGCGACGGTGGCCAACCGCGACTGGCCGTCCAGGCCGGGACTGACGGCCGCACAGCAGCGCAAGGAACTGATCGACTGGCTCGACCTGGCGGTCCGTGACCGGCTCAACACGGTGGTCTTCCAGGTGCGGCCCACGGCCGACGCGCTGTGGCCCTCCCCGTACGAGCCCTGGTCGCAGGTCCTCACCGGCACCCAGGGCAGGTCCCCGGGCTGGGACCCGCTCGGCACCGCCGTCACCGAGGCCCACGCCCGCGGCCTCGAACTGCACGCCTGGTTCAACCCGTACCGGGTCGCCACCCATGCCGACCGCTCCCGGCTGGTCGCCGCCCATCCGGTCCGCAAGCACCCGGACTGGGCGGTGGAGTACGGCGGCAGGCTCTACTACAACCCGGGACTGCCGGCGGTCCGCGCCTTCGTCCAGGACGCGATGCTGGACGCGGTGAAGAAGTACCCCGTCGACGCGGTCCACTTCGACGACTACTTCTACCCCTACCCGGTCGCGGGCCAGAGCTTCGACGACGACGACGCGTACGACGCCCACGGCGGCGCCTTCACCACCCGGGCCGCCTGGCGGCGGGACAACGTCAACAGGCTGGTGCGGGAGATGGCCGCCCGGATCAAGGCCGTGCGGCCGAGCACACAGTTCGGGATCAGCCCGTTCGGGGTGTGGCGCAACGCCTCCACCGACTCACGCGGCTCGGACACCCGCGCCTTCCAGTCGTACGACGAGATCTACGCGGACAGCCGGAAGTGGGTGAAGGAGGGCTGGATCGACTACGTGGTCCCGCAGCTGTACTGGGAGATCGGCAACTCCGCCGCCGACTACGCCAAGCTCGTGCCCTGGTGGGCGGAGGTGGCCAAGGGCAGCCGGACCCGGCTCTACCTCGGCGAGGGCCTGTACAAGGCGGGCGCCTCGGGGCAGCCCGCGGCCTGGTCGGCCAAGGCCGAACTGAGCAGGCACCTCACACTGGCGAAGAAACACCCGCAGGCACGCGGGCATGTCTTCTTCGCCGCCAAGGACGTACGGACGGACCGGATCGGAGCGATGGCAAGGGTGGTCGCCGACCACTACACGCAGCCGGCGAAGCCCCCGCGCTGATACAGCGCTGTTCTACCGCCGTTCCTCGGACGTGGTCCGGTGACGGATTTCGGTGTCCGGGCCGGGTGAGCACACGCCCACATGCCCGTCGGTGAAGCGGACGCGGAACGGTGGGTTGCCGTCCTGGCCCAGTACTTCGACGATCTCGCCGACCTTGTCGTGTTGGCCGACCACCCTGCCGTGCTGGACAAACTGGTCGCCCGCGGTTGCACGCATCTGCGGGGCCTCCTCGCCGTGTGAAGGGAGCAGTGGTCCGTGATGTCGATTCTAGGGTCTGCCTCCCGAATCCCGCCGGGAGCCGCGGGCCCCGGCATCCCAGGGCCTCTCGTCAGGCCCTGGGGCCTGTCGTTTGGATCATGCCGCAGACGCGGGGTCTGGCACGCGCATCTGCCGCGTTGTCGTCGGTTGCCGATGCTCCGCGTCGACGCCCTCCTTCGCCTTGCAGCTGCACGCACCGGACCCCGCTCACCGGCACCGAACAGCCTCGTCGATGTCCTGCGGCCTGATCCAAACGACATGCCCTAGCCGCGCGCCCGCTGGGTGACGGCGATGCAGACCAGCACCGCGGCCGCGGTCAGCGGTGCGGCGGGCGTGAGGTGCTCGCCCAGCAGCAGCACCGACCACACCAGTGTGAGCAGCGGCTGCGCCAACTGCAACTGGCTGGCCTTCGGGATCCCGATGGCCGCCATGCCCCGGTACCAGACGACCAGGCCGAGGAACTGCGAGCCCGCCGCCACCCACAGCAGCCCGGCCACGCTGTGCGCGGTCAGCGCGACGGGCTCGTACGTCACGGCGAGGGCGGCGGCGGGCACGCCGAGCGGCAGACAGAACACCAGCGCCCAGCCGATCACCTGCCAGCCCGGCATCACCCGGGCCAGCCGCCCGCCCTCCGTGTAACCGGCCGCGCACACCAGCAGCGCCCCGAACAGATAGAGATCTGCGCCGGTCACCGCCCCGCCGCTCTGCTGCACGGTGAACGCCAGCACCGCCGCGGCCCCCGCGAGCGCCGCCGTCCAGAAGGTGCGCGAGGGCCTGGTGCCCATGCGCAGGGCCGACAGCAGCGCGGTGGTCAGCGGCAGCAGACCGACCACGACGGCGGCATGCGCGGTGGTGGAGGTCCGCAGCGCGAGGGTGGTCAGCAGCGGGAAACCGACGACCACTCCGCCGGCCACCACCGCGAGCCCCGCCCAGTGCCGTCGCGCGGGCACCGGGACCCGCAGCGCCAGCAGACAGCCGCCCGCGATCACCGCGGCCAGCACGCTGCGCACGGCCACCAGCGACCAGGGGCCGAACCCCTCCAGCCCCCAGGCGGTGGCGGGAAACGTCAGGGAGAAGGCGACGACCCCGAGAGCGGCCTGGAGGGTGCCGAGGCCACGGGCGGGAGGGGTGCTGACCGCTATCGTGGGGGGCGCGATAGCGCTACTCTGTGTCTTCATGCAAGAGCGTAGCAGTGTGGGTGAACTGGCGGATCAGCTGCGAAGGGAGCTGGACCGCTACTCTCCCGGTGGAAAGCTCCCGTCGAGCCGGGCGCTGATCGAACGCTTCCGGGTGAGCCCGGTGACCGTCTCCCGGGCGCTCGCCCAACTGGCCGCCGAGGGACTGGTGGTGACCCGGCCGGGGGCCGGCGCGTTCCGGGCCCGGCCACGCCCCGCGACCACACCGACCGGGGACACCTCCTGGCAGGAGGTCGCCCTCAGCGCGGACGGCGCCGCCGACCTCGTCCCGCGCTCGGTCGACGCCACCGGCGTCACCGTCTCCCTGGCCGCCCCGCCGCCCGGCGTGGTCGAGTTCAACGGCGGCTATCTGCACCCCTCGCTGCAACCCGAGCGCGCCATGTCCGACGCCCTGGCCCGCGCCGGACGCCGGCCCGGCGCCTGGGGACGGCCCCCGATGGAGGGCCTGCCGGAGCTGCGGGAGTGGTTCGCCCGCACCATCGGCGGAACCGTCGGCCCGGCCGAGGTACTGGTCAGCGCCGGCGGCCAGGCGGCCCTCACCACCGCGCTGCGCGCCCTCGCCCCGCCCGGCGCGCCGGTCCTCGTCGAATCGCCGACCTACCCCGGCATGCTCGCCATCGCCCGCTCGGCGGGCCTGCGTCCGGTCCCCGTCCCGGTCGACCCGGACGGCGTGAAGCCGGACCTGCTGGCCGACGCCTTCCGGGCCACCGGCGCCCGGGTCTTCATCTGCCAGCCGCTGTTCCAGAACCCGACCGGCGCCGTCCTCGCCCCCGCCCGCCGCGGCGAGGTGCTGCGCATCGCACGGGAGGCGGGCGCCTTCGTCGTCGAGGACGACTTCGTCCGGCGGCTCGCGCACGAGGACGCGGGTCCGCTGCCGCGCCCGCTCGCCGCCGACGACCCCGACGGGGTCGTCGTCCACGTCGGCTCGCTCACCAAGGCGACCTCGCCCAGCTTCCGGGTGTGCGCCCTCGCCGCGCGCGGCCCGGCGCTGGAACGGCTGCGCGCGATCCAGGTCGTCGACACCTTCTTCGTGCCCCGCCCGCTCCAGGAGGCGGCCCTGGAACTCGTCGGCTCGCCCGCCTGGCCACGCCATCTGCGGACCGTCGCCGCCGAACTCCGCGCCCGCAGGGACGCGATGACCGCCGCGCTCCGGCTGCAGCTGCCCGAACTCGCCCTCCCGCACATCCCGTCCGGCGGCTACCACCTGTGGCTCCGACTGCCCGACGGGACGGAGGAGAGCGCGTTGACGGCCGCCGCCCTGCACGCCGGTGTCGCCCTCACCCCGGGCCGCCCGTACTTCAGCGCCGAACCCCCGGCCGCCCACGTCCGGCTGAGCTTCGCGGCCGTCGCGGGCACGGAGGAGATCACGGAAGGGGTACGACGGCTGCGCGCGGCCTGCGACGAGGTGCTGCCCGAAATCGGTCGATAAATCGTTCGACATGACGCGCCGCCCGCTGTGAGGATCCGGCCATGAACGCCGTCCCACCCCTCGCCGAGGGCTACGAGATCTCCGCCGACCCGTCCCGCATCGACGCCGGGCGCGTGCACCGCTGGCTCTCCACCGACGCGTACTGGGCCATCGGGCGCGAGCGCGAGAAACAGGACAGGGCCATCGCCGGCTCGCTGAACTTCGGGGTCTACGACTCCGCCTCCGGCGAGCAGGTCGCCTACGCGCGCGTGGTGACCGATCTCGCGACCTTCGCCTGGCTGTGCGACGTCTACGTGGACCCGGCGGTGCGCGGCAAGGGCATCGGCACCTCGCTCGTCGCCGCCGTCCGCGACCATCTGCTGCCGCACGGGTTGCGCCGGATCCTGCTCGCCACGCAAGACGCCCACGGGGTGTACGAGAAGGTCGGCTTCGAGGCGCTGGAGGAGCCGGACCGGTGGATGGCGCTGATCTTCGCGAAGCTCGGCGTGACGTGAAGCCGTATGGTGAGGATCGTTTTCTCAGGACTTGTCCGGCACTTCTTGACTCGCCGGTAAGAATTCCGGCGCCTGTCGCCCGACACCCCTTGACCTGCTCAGTTGCTCGGCTCACCATCACCGCATGCCACTTCGGGTGACGTTCGTCGCAGCCGCGCGCAGCTCGCCCCTGCTCGCGGAGCGCTTCGAGGACGACCGGCCGCTGGACCAGGCGGGCTGGGACGAGGTGCAGCGGGTGGTTCCCGACCTTCTGCCCCTCGCCGCCGCCGAGCTGCGCTACTGCTCGCCCACCCCGAGCAGCCGTATCACCGGCGACGCCCTCGGCTATGCCCCGCTCGTGCAACTCGCCCTGCGCGACTGCGCGATGGGCCGCTGGCGAGGTCTGACCCTGGGCGAGGCGATGGCCCGCGAGCCGGCGGCCGTGGACGCCTGGCTGGCCGACCCGCTGGCCACCCCGCACGGCGGCGAGTCCCTCCTGGACTTCATCACCCGGGTCGGTGACTGGCTCGACACCCGCCCGCTCGGGGACGGCGACCGGATCGTGGCGGTCGCCGAACCCGGCGTGATCCGGGCGGCGGTGGTGTACGCGCTCAAGGCGCCGCCGTCGACGTACTGGAACATCGATGTGCGCCCCCTGTCGACGACCACCGTCACCGGCCGGGGCGGGCGCTGGAACCTGCGCCTGGAAGGGGCGTCGGTTCAGCCCACGCGCGCGTAGTCCGTGGTGAGCAGCGGGTCCTCGGCGGGGCCACCGACGCGTCCGAATCTCGTAGTGCAAGGCATGGCCGACGGCGCGGAAGGCGTCCTCGTAGGCGGCCGGCGCCCTCTCATCCCGGCCCGGCGCCGCCACGCCGCGGGATCGGCCGCGCCACCCAGCGCGACGGCACCGACAGGGAGGTTGATGTAGAAGACCCAGCGCCAGCTCAGACGATCCACGAACAGACCACCGAGTAGCGGCCCGAGGACACTGGTCGCGCCGAAGACAGCGCCGAACAGGCCCTGGTAGCGGCCCCGGTCCCGGGGCGGCACGATGTCGCCGACGATCGCCATCGACAGAACCATCAGCCCGCCGCCGCCGAGGCCCTGCAGCGCACGGAAGGCGATCAGCTCGGACATGTTCTGCGCCAGGCCGCACAGCGCCGACCCGACCAGGAAGATCACGATCGCTGCCTGGAAGAGCTTCTTGCGCCCGTACTGGTCGCCGAGCTTGCCCCACAGCGGGGTCGCCGCGGTCGAGGCGAGCAGATAGGCCGTGACGACCCAGGACAGACGGCTCATCCCGCCGAGATCGCCGACGATGGTCGGCAGCGCGGTGGAGACGATGGTCTGGTCGAGTGCCGAGATGAGCATGCCGAGCAGCAGCGCGCCGAGGGAAACCCGCACCCCGTGCCGACGCCCCGCTGCCGACTGGGCGTGTACCGCCTCTTCGCCCACGTCCTGGGCCATTGCCGCCTCCTGACATCACATTTCACTGATCCGCTGAGGCGCACCTCGAGGCCACAGGCCCGAACTCCCGGGCGGCTGACGCCAAAAAACGATAGCCGCGAGGCTTTGAATCCGCCCGGGTACGAATTCCTCCCCCTCACACCGCTCGCATCCGGTGCCATGCTGGCCGCGTCCCCGATTCAAGAACCGGAAAGCAGCACCACCATGTCTTCTTCCGACCGTCCCGTCGTCGCTGTCGCATTTCACTCCGGCTACGGCCACACCGGCGTACTGGCCGAGGCCGTGGCACGCGGTGCGGCCGAGGCCGGGGCCCAGGCCTTGTCCATCCCCGTGGACACGATCACCGACGAGCAGTGGGCCCAACTGGACGCCGCGGAGGCGATCATCTTCGGCTCCCCGACCTACATGGGCACCGCCTCGGCGGCCTTCCACGCGTTCGCCGAGGCCGGCAGCCAGCGGTGGTCCGTACAGACGTGGACCGACAAGATCGCCGCAGGGTTCACCAATTCCGGCGGCAAGAGCGGCGACAAGTCCTCCACCCTCGGCTACTTCTCCACCCTGGCCGCCCAGCACGGCATGCACTGGGTCAACCTCGGTCTGCTGCCCGGCTGGGGCAGCACCACGGGCAGCGAGAACGACATCAACCGTCTCGGCTACTTCCTCGGCGCCGGCGCCCAGACCCCGACCGACACCGGTCCTGAGGGCGTCCACAAGGCCGACATCGCCACCGCCGAAGCCCTCGGTGGCCGCGTCGCGCGCGTCGCCTCGATCTTCAAGGCCGGTCTCACCACCGTCAGCGCCTGATGTCCGCCATGCCCGCGACAGCCGATCCGCAGTCGAAGGAGCACGCCATGTCCACTTCGGCGAACATCTCCCTGGTTCGTCGGTTGTACGAGTCCCGTATGGCCCCGGAAGTCGTCGCCGAGGTCGTGGCGGCGGACATCGTCTGGGACATCACGCCCGGCTTCCCGGGTGGTGGGGTCCACCAGGGCTGGGACCGCGTCGTCCGTGACTTCTTCGGCCCGATGCAACCGAACTTCGCGTCCTTGGGATCCGTCCCCGAGCAGTACTACACCGACGAGGACGGTCACGTGTTCGTGCTCGGGCACTACCACGCCGAGACGAGGAGCGGGAACAGGGCGGACGTGCGGTTCATCCACCTGTGGACGATCCGTGAGGGCAGGATCGCCGGCCTGGTGCAGGCCGCGGACAGCCATGTGCTGCAGCAGGCACTGAACGGCTGAGCCCGCGCCCGCAACCGGATCACAGCAAGCGCCCCTTCACCACTTCCACGGCGCGATGTCCAGGCGCGGACTCTTCCCCTCGTCCGCCTGGACGTCGTGCGATTCTGGGAAACATCTTCGTCACCTCCGGCGTCATCCTCGTCACGCTGGTGACCCAGGGGCTGCTGCTGCCGGTGGCGATGCGCTGGGCCAAGCTGCCCCCGGACACCTCCGTCGACGAGGAGCGCAGCCTCGCCGAGACCGCCGCCATCGAAGCGGCGCTCGGGGCGATACCGAAGCTCGCCGCCGGCCTCGGCACCGGCCCCAAGACCGTCGAGTGGCTACGCCAGGAGTACGAGGGACGCCTGGCGTCCGCGCAGGCCCGGAGCACGGGCGCCGAGGACCATCCGGCGCTGCTCATGCACCAGGACTACACGGCGCTGCACCTGGCTCTCATCGCCCACAGGCGGGACACCGTCATCCGGCTTCGCGACGAACACCACATCGACGACACCGTGCTGCGCGGCCTCCAGGCCGACCTCGACAGCGAGGAGCTTCGCCTGTCAGGAGGCGCGACGGTCGAGTGACCTGCGGGCGTCGGAAGAGCGGGTTCACGGAGCCCCGTGCCCTGGTCGCACTCGGCGTCGCCGTCGCCGCGCCGGCCGCCTTCGTCCTGGTCGAGGCCGGTGCGGCGCATCCGATGGTGCCGCTGGAGATGTTCCGCGACCGCACCGTCGTCAACCCGGTCATCGGTCTGCCAATGATGATCGCGAGCATGGTGGCCCTGACCGCGCTGCCCGCAACGGCGGGGCATGAGCCGGAGGGTGAATGAGAGGGGTCCCGACATCCTCGACGCAGACGCGGTCATCGGCACTTTCGGCCGGTGTTGATGCACTGGACCATGCGGTTCATCAGCTTCTCGTCGAAGACGTTGATGAAGTCGCCGTGGTCCGTGATCGGCTTGTGCATCTGCTCGGGGAAACCGTCCACCGCGTAGAACGGGCTGGACGCTCCGTTGTCGCCGAGGCTGGGCGCGTCCACGTCGTAGACCAGACGCTGGACCAGCTGCGGGATGGCCTTGAAGCCGGCCGGGCAGCCACCGGTCCTGGGGTCGGCGAAGGCGACGTGCGAGCGGTGGTTGGCGCTGTCGACGTCCCGGCCGTCCCAGCAGCTCTGGAACCTGGAAGTACGGACCAGGCTGCTGCCCTTGGGGCAGACCGGGTACTTGTCGGTCAGCTGCCGGTTCTCGAAGCCGGTGCAGCTCCACGAGGCGTTGGCGTTCGCGGTGCCGTTGGTGAACGCCTTGGCGTCACCGGTGATGATCCGCAGGAACCTGGGCATGGCCACGACCTTGCCCCGCGGGCTGCCGACGAAGTTCAAGGTGACCCGCGAGGCCGTCAGTATGCGACCGGTGTTGCCCTCGGCTCCGCCACCGAGCTTCCCGGCGTCGAACTCCTGGGTGCCGTCCTGGAGGCGGAGCACCGGCCAGTAGTACGTGGACCTGTCCCCCTGGTTGCGGCAGCTCGTCCCGGCAGCGGCGAACTCCTCGTTGCTGGTGAACGCGTTGTTGTCCTGGTTGCCGACGTAGTCGTGTGTGTGGTGCGCGCCGTTTCCGACACCCGGGGCGACGATGACGTTGTCGGAGTTGTGCAGCTTGTTCGCGTTGACGCCGCACTGTGTGGTGAAGACGCCCCGGGAAGCGCCGCGCGCCTTGCGCGGGCTCCTCACATTCGGCCGGACCGTGGTGATGTCCACGAAGTCGGCGGCCACGGGGCCGTTCGCGCTTTGCCGGTCGGTGCCGTTCTGGCCGGTGCCCTGCTGGCTGCCGGACGCCTGGAGCGTACAGGCGGCGAGCGATTCGAGGCCCTGCGGCCTGGTCCCCGTCCTGCCGATGGCGATCGCGATCCGGTCGATGGTCGCGACCCGCTTGTCCTTCAACGGCCCCATGATCGCGTTGTTGGCGAAGTTGCCGTCCTGCTGGATCGCCCGGGCCGAATCCTGCAGCCGCTGGTACGCCTCGGCCACTTGCCTGTCGAGGAGCGCGAGTTCCCTGTCCACCTGCGCCCTGGCCTGGCTGGGGACCGAGGTCAGCTTGGCCCCGACATCCGGGCAGCTGATGGTGGCCGCTCCGGCGGCGAACACCTGTGTCTGGCCCGTCGAGGCGCGTTTCGTCGCGTTGCCGGCTCCGCTCTCGTCGGCGGAGGCGTACATGTTGATCGTTATCAGCGCTCCTGCCCCCAGGGCCAGGCCCGCCAGGGCGGCTACGGCTCGATTGGCTGTCCTGGATCGCTTGGGTGTGTGGTGGCGCACGGGGACTCCTATGTGGTTCTCGAATTCAGGTGTATGCGTCGGAGCGGTGGGTTCCGAGGGTTCGTGTCGCGGCTACGGCTTCTTCACACCGCGGTGATGCCTTCCATGCCGGAGTCGGCGAAGGCGGGCAGGCCGGTGGCGGTGGTGACCTTGGTGAGCGAGCCGTCGCCGCCGATGCGGAAGCCGTCCACGGTGCCGGAGGTGGCGTTCTGCACGTAGAGGAACTTCTCGTCCTTCGTCACCGCCAGGTCGATGACTCCCTGGGACTGGGCCGAGGGCGGTGTGGCGATCCCTTGCGCGTGGGTGAGGGCCAGCCGGCCGTGCCGGTCCATGCGGTAGCCGGTCACGGTGGAGTTGCCCGTGTTGCCGCCGTAGAAGAATGCTCCGGCGCGTTCCAGCCAGCACAGGGTGTTCTGGCCGTTCGCCAGCGGGCGCTGCAGGAGCTTGAGGCGACCGTCGGACCGCACCGTGTAGGTGCTGACCGTCGACTTCGCGGCCTCCGCGACGAGCATCCGTCCGCTCCGGTCGAAGGTGATCGCGAAGGGGACTTCGCCGGCGGAGCGGCTGACCACGGCCTTCTCGGCGGGCCGGCCGTCGCGGCCGACCGGGAAGACCTCGATGGTGTTGGCCGACTTGGTGGTGACCACCAGCGCTCGGCCGTCCGGGGTGAACGCGACCTGGCCGGGCGAGCTGCTGAACAGCGGCACCTTCTCGTTGTCCAGCCCCAGGGAGCGACGCGAGCCCGGCAGGGGCCTGAGCCCGTCGGCGGTGATCCGGAAGCCCTGCACACTGCCCGCGCCACCCGCGTTCATGACGTAGGCGACTCGGCCGGACACCGTGATGGACGACGGGAAGTCACCGCCGGAGCCGACCACTCGACGGTGGGTCAGTTTCTGCCCCCGGACCTGGAAGGAGGTCACGGTGCCACTGCCCGCGTTGACCGCCAGCAGCAGTCCCGACCGGTCGTCGTACACCAGGGAGCCCTGGGAGGCGAGGGAGTCGGTGGGCGCGTCCACCTGGTCGCCGCCCTTGCCGCCGGTCCGGTAGCGCCCCGCGGGGGTGAGCTTCCCGTCGGTCCCGCGCCGGAAGACGTGGATGCTGTTGCCCTCGAGTTCGTTGCCCTGTACGAAGACGGCGTGATCGGCCCCGGCCGTCTGCTCCTCTGCCCGACGATGGGCGGGCTCACCGGCCGAGGCGATGGTCATCGTCGCGGCGGCCGCCGCAACCGCGAGGATCCCCGCTCCCGCGACCGTCAGCCGAACCCGCAGAGGTGACCTGCGCCTTGTATGCCTGCTCATGCGCTGCTCCCGAAACCTTTCGCCGACACCGCTCCGGGTGAGCGGCGAAGTCAGCGTTGCCGCTGGGGCAGTTGAGGCGGCAGAGATTTCGACCCCACGTCAGAGTCTCGTAAGGAGTGACCGCGCTTCCGACGTCTCTGTTCCGTAAGAGTTCAGATGTTCCGGTGCGGCCGGGCGCCGAGTGGGATGGAGGGCATGAAACTCAGTGTCTCTCCGCCGGTGTTCAAGGGCGGACTGCATGATGCCCGTACGGCGACCTCGATCGGCCGCTGGCTGGGCGCGGCGTTCGCCGTGTGCTTCGTCACCGGGCTGGTCAGCCACTTCATGCAGCATCCGCCGGTCTGGCCGGCCGGCGACATCCCGAGCCGTCCGGTCTGGGGATACCGGCTCACTCAGGGCCTGCACGTGGCGTCGGGCATCGCGGCGGTCCCGTTGCTCCTGGCGAAGCTGTGGACGGTGTACCCGCGGTTGTTCGCATGGCCGCCGCTGAGGTCGGTCAAGCATGCTCTGGAGCGGCTTTCGGTCGCGGTGTTGGTGGCCGGAGCCCTGTTCGAGCTCGCGACCGGGCTGCTGAACACGGCCCAGTGGTACCCGTGGCCGTTCTCCTTCGTGCCCGTGCACTACGCGGTGGCGTGGCTGGTCGTCGGCGCGCTGGTGCTGCACATCGCGGTCAAGGCGCCCGAGATCAAGGCGCACTGGACTCGGCGGTCGGCCGGGACGCTCGCCCTGCCCGCACAGGACGCACCCGACCGGCGCTCGCTGCTGGCCGCGGTGGGCGCGGCCGTCGGGGCCGTCACGCTCACCACGGTGGGGCAGTCGTTCACCCCGCTGAAGGACTTCCTCCTGTTCGCACCCCGTCACCCGGACAAGGGCCCGCAGGGGCTGCCGGTCAACCGGACCGCCGCCGCGGCCGGGGTCGGCCGGATCGCCGCCGAGGAGTACCGCCTGACGGTGGCCGGCCCGCGGCCGTACACCCTGACCCTCGAGGAGTTGCGGGCGCTGCCCCAGCATGAGGTCGAGCTTCCGATCGCGTGCGTGGAGGGCTGGAGCAAGTCGGCGCACTGGACCGGCGTACGGGTCGTGGACCTGCTGGAGCGGACGGGGGCACCGGCGCATGCGCGGATACGGGTGGTGTCGTTGCAGCTGAGGGGCGGCTACCGGGTGTCGGAGATGGGGCACGAGCACGCGCGTGACCCGCTCACCCTGCTCGCCCTGCGCCTGAACGGCGAGGAGCTCGACCCCGACCACGGCTACCCGGTGCGGCTCATCGCTCCCAACAGGCCGGGCGTGCTGCAGACCAAGTGGGTCGGCCGACTGGAGGTGCTGGCGTGAAGGCGGTGCGTACGACGGCGGGCGCGGTCGGCGTGGTGCTGATGGGCGTCGGGGTGTCGCTGATGACGGATGTCCGCGATCTACCGGATGTGCTGGTGTGGATGGGTGGGGCGGTCGTCCTGCACGACGCGGTGATCGCCCCCTTGGTGTTGCTGGCCGGGCTGCTCCTGGTGCGCGGCGGTGTGCGCGGGCCGGTCCGTGGCGCCCTGCTGGTCTCGGGGGCGTTGACGGTGGTGGCGCTGCCCGTGCTGCTCCGGCCCGGGCGGACGGCCAACTCGTCGGTGCTGCCGCTGGACTACCCGCGCAACTGGCTGATCGCACTGGTGGCCGTCGCCACGGTGACCGTGCTCGTCCTGGCTGTGCGGGGGTTCGGGCACCGCCGTCGGCCGTCTGACGAGTGACGTTCCTCGTCCGGTCGAAGCACGTGCCGTCTTACGGGTGTCTTACGTGCCGCGCGCGGGCGCCGCGGGGCACCGGGGTGCCGCCTAGCGTGACCGGATGCGATCCCTCCACACCTTTCGGGTGACGGCCCTGGTGACCGCCGCTCCGCTGCTGCTGGCCGCCGCCGGCCTGATGCACCCCCGGCATCTGACGGCGGTGACGGCAGGACACTGGGCAGGGCTGCACATCGTCCTGCTGCCTGTCTTTCCGCTCCTTGTCCTCGGCTTGCTGGTCCCCGTGCGGGGACGGCCGCGTCGCGACGTGGAGGGGGCCCTGACGGTCCTCTCCTGGGCCGGATGTCTCTGCTTCGCCGCCTACTACTCCGGACTCGACGCGGTGGCCGGCATATCCGCCGGCACTGTCGTCGACCACGGCGTCCACGGGGCCGCCGGACGGCTGTTCGCCACGGGTGACGCGTTGGGCCGTACCGGGGTGTACGGGCTCGGCGTGGCCTCGCTGGCCACCTGCGCGGTGCTCTGGCGGCGGCACGGTGTGCGGGTACTGCCGGGTGCCGTGGTCCTGTTCGCCACCTGCTGGTCATTCGTCGACAGCCACATCTTCTGGCCCAGGGGCGTGTTCACCATGCTCGGTTTCGCCGTGGCCTTCGCCCTGCTGACCGTGGCGGCGTCCCGGCCCGCCGAGGGCGCGCCGGGGGAGCCGGGAAGGGCCGGCGACCTCTGACGTTCTCGCGCCGGGGAGACGGTGACCGACGCCCCCCTTGCCGCGACGGCCGGTGTGGGCGCGTTCGATGCCGGTCCACGGCGAGGGGCGGTACGCGTGCTCGCGGCACGGCGTCGTACGGCCCGGGCCGCGAGCACGACGTGTACGGCCAGCATGCCGCGCGTCACTCCCTGAGCGGGCGTGGCATCCCTGTTCCGGTCCGTCCGCTTGCGCGGCGAGGCCCCGCGTGCGTGTCGTCGAGGACGGCGGGCAGCGGCGGGAATTCGTCCACGTCCTCAGACCGCGGCGGGCAGGTGCACCTCGAACCGGCAGCCTCCCGGCACGTTGCGCACCGCCGCGCGTCCCTGGTGGGCTTCCACGATGCCGCGCACGATCGCCAGACCGAGCCCGGCGCCGGCCGGCGGGGTACGGGCGTCGGTGCCCCGCCAGCCGGTGTCGAAGACGCGGGGCAGGTCCTCCGGGGCGATCCCGCCGCACCCGTCGGTCACCGACAGCACGACCCGGTCGGCCTCACGGCGGGCCGCGACGGCGACCGTGCCGTCGGCCGGTGTGCGGCGGATCGCGTTGACCAGCAGATTGGCAAGGACACGGGACATTTCGCGGCCGTCGACCTCCACCGGCACGGGTTCGACGCCGTGGCCGACGAGCCGTACGCCGTGCTCCCTGGCCAGTGCGTCGACGCCGGCGATGGCATCGCCCACGAGGTCGTAGACCGACATCCTGGCAGGGGACAGGGCGAGCACGCCGGCCTGGATCCGGGAGAGTTCGAACAGGTCGCCGACCATCGCGCTCATGCGCCCGACCTCCGAGCGGATGCGGGTGAGGTAGACGCGTGGACTGTCGACCATGCCGTCCTCGAGGGCCTCCGTCATCGCCTGAAGGCCGGCCAGCGGCGTGCGCAGGTCGTGGGAGATCCAGGCGACCAGTTCCCGTCGAGAGGCTTCCAGGGTCCGCTCCCGCTCCCGGGAGGCGGCGAGCTTGGCGCTCGTGGCGGCCAACTGACGTGCCATCTGGGCGAGTTCAGCGGTGGGTGCGGCGGCGGGCGGGGTGAAGCTGCCGTCGTCCCCGAAGGCGCGGGCGGCCTCGGTCAGCTCCCGGCTGCCCCTCACGACGCTGCGGCCCAGGAGGAGTGCCACGACGAGCGAGACGACCGCGGCCATGGCGCCCACCATCGTCACCACCCACAGATCGTGGTCGGACAGGAACATCGCCCAGGACACCAGCATGGTTCCGGCGAGCATCGCCGCCACGGTGACGGCGGCGACCACGGCCAGGGACACGGCGACGGACCGGTTGCGCACCGTCCGCAGGACGGCGGCTCCCATCAGTCCCGCACCCGTGGCGCCGATCGCCGCGTAGAGCGCGATGAGGAGCGTGTCACTGACCATGCCCGGGCTCCGTTTCGTGTGCCGGGGGAGGGTCGAAGCGGTAGCCGACGCCCCACACCGTGCTGATCAGGAGGGGGCGGGCCGGGTCTTCCTCGACCTTCTCGCGCAGTCGCCGCACATGCACGGTGACGGTCGACAGGTCGCCGAACTCCCAGCCCCAGACCCGCTGCATCAACTGCTCCCGGCTCGTCGCCTGCCCGGGGTGCCGGATGAAGAACTCCAGCAGGTCGAACTCCCTGATGGTCAAGGACAGTTCCGAGCCGCCACGGGTGGCGCGCCGGGCCGTGGGATCCAGGGCGAGCGGGCCGGAACGCAGCCACGGCTCCGCGATCTCGGCCCGTGCCGATGCCGCCGCACCGGCTCGACGGAGCACGGACTCCACCCGCAACACCAGTTCGCGGGGACTGAACGGCTTGGTGACGTAGTCGTCCGCGCCGACCTCCAGGCCGAGGATGCGGTCCTCCTCGTCGCCGCGCGCGGTCAGCATGATCACCGGGAGTGGTCCGGTCGTACGGATGCGGCGGCAGACCTCCAGCCCGTCCATGCCGGGCAGCATCAGGTCCAGCACCACGAGGTCGGGTGGTCGGGCGGAGGCCCTGGCCACGGCGGTCGGGCCGTCGGCGGCCACGTCGACGGTGAATCCTGCCCGGTCCAGATATCCGGCGACGACCTCGGAGACGGTCGGGTCGTCGTCCACGACGAGTACGCGTTTCACGCCCCGAGTCTCACACCCGGATCCCGCCACGGACGGACCCGGTGATCGACGTCAGGGTTCCGTAAGGAGGCGACGCCCCTTATGCCGGTTTTGTGTCCGTAGGGTGAGTGAGGTGATCGAGACCTCCCCCTCTTCCGTGGACGTCGTGCCGCCCTGCCTCGACGAGGCCGGAGCCCTGCCGTGGGTGCTGCACCGGATTCCGCCCGGCCGGCGTGCGATCGAACCGAAGCGCGGCTTCGGCGCCGCCTGCCACGCGGGCCTCACCGCCGCCGCCGCCACCGCCACCGCCGACGTCGTCGGCTTCTGCGACTGCGACTGCGACGCCTCCCCCGACCCCGGCCCGCTGCCCGCCGGCGCCCGTTCCCGCCTCGACGGCACCGCGGATCTGGTCCTCGGCCGACGACGGCCCACCGCCCGCGGTGCCCGGCCCGTACACGCACGGCTCGCCGACCTGGAGCCGGCCCGTCTCACCTGGCGGGCCGTGCGCGACATGCGAGCCGTTCTCGCCGAGCGGCCGGCCGACGCCCCGGCCCCCGGCCCGCAGGTCACGGGAGGCGCGCTGTGAACTCTCCTGCCGTGGAAGCGAGTTCGGCCACCCTGTTGGTCATCGCCAAGGAGCCGGTGCCCGGCCGCGTCAAGACCCGCCTCACCCCGCCCTACACCCCGCAGGAGGCGGCCGTCCTCGCCGAGGCCGCGCTGACCGACACGCTCCACACGATGCTCCGGGTCCCCGCCCGGCGCCGGATCCTCGTCCTCGACGGTGCCCCCGGTCCCTGGCTGCCACCGGGATTCGAGGTCGTGCCGCAGGCGTCCGGCGGGCTCGACGAACGCCTCGCCGCCGCCTTCGAGCGCTGCGACGACGGTCCGGCGCTGCTGGTCGGCATGGACACCCCGCACCTCACCCCCGATCTGCTCGCCGGTGTCGGCCGCGACGGTCACGACGCCTGGTTCGGCCCGGCGGCCGACGGCGGGTTCTGGGCGCTGG
Source organism: Streptomyces sp. NPDC005820 (assembly GCF_040630255.1). NCBI lineage: Bacteria > Bacillati > Actinomycetota > Actinomycetes > Kitasatosporales > Streptomycetaceae > Streptomyces > Streptomyces sp. NPDC005820. The sequence goes on along the minus strand of NZ_JBEXXE010000008.1, from coordinate 128,762 downwards.
GCTTCGCCGATCCGGCCCGTGCCGGGGACCTCGTACGCGGTGTCCCGATGTCCACCGACCGCACCGGGGCCGTACAGCGCCACCGGCTCGTGGAGGCAGGACTGACCGTCGGCGACCTCCCCCCGCTGCGCGACGTGGACACCGCCGCCGACGCCGCCTCGGTGGTCGCCTGCTGCCCGCCCGGATCCCGCTTCGCCGCCGCTCTCGCCTCCCTCGCGGAGACCGTCCGATGAGCGGCACCGCACCACGGACGTCCACGGTTGTCACCGGCCGCACCGAGCCGGTGGAACCCATCAGGCCGGAACGCGCCCTCCTCGACGTCAGGCTGCCGTCCCCGTCGCGTGGACCCGGCCACCGTCCCGGTCTCCGTACACCCGTCGGTCCGGGGGAGACCTGGACGGACGACCTCTACGGTCACGCCCTGCGCACCGGCCGGGGCCCGTTGTTCCTGCGCCGCATGACAACGGGCCCCGACGGGACGGCCGAGCTGCTGTCCCTGGACGTGGAGCGCTTCTGCGCCCCTCCCGACGCCGCCGACCGGGGCGTACTGCGTCGCTGCTCCGGACCGGTCCTGGACGTCGGCTGTGGACCGGGACGCCTGGTGGCCGCGCTCGCCGACCTGGGCATACCGGCGCTCGGAGTGGACGTCAGCCCGGCCGCCGTCACCCGGACCCGCCGTCACGGCGGAACCGCCCTGCGGCGGTCCGTCTTCGACCCGCTGCCCGGCGAAGGACGCTGGGCCACGGCCCTGCTGATGGACGGCAACGTCGGCATCGGCGGCGACCCCACGGCCCTGCTCGCCCGCCTGCGTGACCTGCTGCGCCCCGGCGGGTGCCTGCTGGCCGAGGCCGCTCCGCAGGACGTGGACGAACGTCTCGTCGTCCGCGTCGAGGACGGTGACGGCCGGCACGGACGCCCCTTTCCCTGGGCCCGGGTGGGCACCACCGCCCTGCTGCGCGCGGCCGACGCCACCGGCTGGATCCCCACCGGCCGGTGGACCACCGACGCCCGTCCCTTCCTGGAACTGCGCCGCCCGGACACGCGGCTCGACGCCGCGCCACCTCCCGTGTCGTACGGGGGGCCGGCCCGCCCATGACCGACGTCGTCACCCTGCACCGGCGGGATCCCGCACCCTCGCCCGCACACCCCACCGCCCGGAGCACGCACCTGCGGACCGCCGTGACCGCGGTCCTTCTCGCGGCACTGACCGCCGTGATCGCCCTCACCCTCCGGGCCGGCGACAACAAGAGCGCCGCCGGCCGGCTGCTGGCCGGATACGCCGTGGCCTGGGCCCTGTTCGCCGCCGCCGCGTGGACGGTGCGCAAGGTCCCGGTCCGCGCCGCGACCGTCCTCGTGCTCGTCGGCTCGGCCGCGGTCGCCCTGGCCGGGCTCACCGCGCAACCGCGCACCAGCAACGACATGTACCGCTACGCCTGGGACGGCCGCGTCCAGGCCGCCGGGATCTCCCCGTACGCCCACCCGCCCGCCGCACCCGAACTCGCCCGCCTGCGCGACCAGTGGCTGTTCCCCACGCGAGAAGCCTGTGAGGGCTGGGGGCTCACGCACACCCGCAACGGTGTCTGCGTCCGTATCAACCGGCCCACCGTCCCCACCATCTACCCCCCGGTCGCCGAGGGCTGGTATCTCGCGGTGCACACGCTGTCCCCGCCGGACAGCCGCCACAAGCCCCTCCAGGTCGGCGGTGCCGTCCTGGCCTTCGGTACGACGCTCGCCCTGCTCCGCGTCCTGCGCCGGCGCGGTGACCCACGGCGGGCCCCGGCCCGGGCCGCGCTGTGGGCATGGTGCCCGGCGGTCGCCCTGGAAGCGGTCAACAACGCCCATATCGACACCCTCGGTGTCCTGTTCCTCGTGCTCGCGCTCGGCACCGCCACCGCGGGAACGCGCCGCGGCGCGCTGCTCGGCGCCGCGATCGCCGTGAAACTCCTGCCGGTCCTCGCCCTGCCCGGAGCCCTGTCCGGGCAACGCGGACCGGTCCGCGTCCTGCGCGTCGTCGGGGCCGCCGTCGCCACCGTGGCGCTCGCCTACGTGCCCTACGTCGTCGCCTCCGGCACAGGGGTCCTGGGCTATCTGCCCGGCTATCTCCACGAGGAGGGATACGAACCCGGGCATGTGCGCCGCTTCGCCCTGCTGAGGCTCCTGCTGCCGGACGCCGCCGCGGGAGTGACCGCGGCCGCCGTGCTGGCGCTGCTCGGCCTGTACGTGTGGTGGCGCGGGGACCCGGACCGCCCCTGGCGCGGCGCCCTGCTGCTCACCGGCACCGCCCTGCTCGTCTTCTCCCCGAGCTATCCGTGGTACTCCCTGCTCGTGATCGCTCTCGTGGCCATGGACGGCCGCTGGGAATGGCTGACCGTCACCCTCGCCGGCACCGCCCTGTACCTCGCGGGCCCTCTCCTGCCCGGCTTCCCCGTCCAGGCCTGCGCCTACGGCGCCGCGGCGGTCGCCGTCATCACCGGCGCGTGCCTGCGGCCCCGCGCGGGCTCGCCGCGACGGACGGACTGACAGCCGTACCCCAACGAACGCAGTCGGCCTCTGTGAGCCGAATCTCCGGCGCGTGCCGGCAGACTCGCGTGAGAGGTCGTGGTCTCGGTGAACGATCGGCGTCGACAGGCCCCGCCTGGACAGGGGCGTCTTCTAGGCGTCAGGGATGACCATGTCGAACACTTCGGGGCGGGCCACGTCCGGGTCGGGTCCGTGCCGGACACCGGTGTCGAGGGCGTCGATCGTGGCGAGTTCGTCGTCGGTGAGCGCGAAGTCGAAGACGTCGAAGTTCTCGGCGATCCGCCGGGGATCGGTCGACTTCGGGATGGCAGAGCGCCCCTGCTGCGAATGCCACCGGAGCAGGACCTGCGCCGGACTCTTGCCGTGCGTGTGAGCGAGGGCGGTGATCGCGGGGTCGTCCATGACTTTGCGACGGTGATCTCCCCAGCCGGGATAGAAGGTGATCCCGCCGATCGGCGACCACGCCTGCGTGAGGATGCCGTGCTCGGCGTCGGCCTGCTGCACGGCCGGCTGGGTGAAGTAGGGGTGCAGCTCGATCTGGTTGACCGCGGGCACCACGTTCGTGCGCCGGATCAGCTCGGCCAGATGGCCCGGCATGAAGTTGCTGATGCCGACGGCCCGCACCTGTCCCTGGGTGAGGAGCTTCTCCAGGGCGGTGTACGCGGCCACGGTCGCGTCGAATCGGCTCGGGGCGGGCTGGTGCAGGATCAGCAGGTCCAGGTACTCCACGCCGAGCTTGCGTGTCGCCTTGTCGAAAGCGCGCGGCGTCGCGTCGGAGCCGTAGTCGCCGACCCAGACCTTGGTCTCGAGGAAGACCTCTGAACGGTCGAGTCCCGAGCGGCGCAGGCCCTCTCCGACCTGCCGCTCGTTCTGGTAGACCGCGGCAGTGTCGATGTGGCGATAGCCGGTGGCCAGCGCGCTCGCGACAGCGTCGGCCGTGTCCTGAGGGCTGCTCTGGAAGACTCCCAGGCCCAGGGCCGGCATGGTGACACCGTTGTTGAGGGTGAGGTTGATCATGGATTCACGACCTTCAGGACGGCAGGTCTGCCGGTAGCGGCAGGAACACCTGGAACCAGGTCTCTCCCGGGCGGCACTCCACCCGGATGTCGCCATGGTGTTTGTTCACGACGATGCGGTAGGAGATGTCCAGCCCGAGCCCCGTTCCCTCACCGACGGGTTTGGTGGTGAAGAACGGCTCGAAGGTGCGAGGTCGCACATCCGGGGGGATGCCCGGCCCCGTGTCGCCCACTTCGGCCAGGAGCCGGTCGCCGTCCCGCCGGGTGCGCAGGGTCAGGGTGCCTTCGGCGCCCATGGCGTAGAGGGCATTGACGATGAGGTTGGTCCACACCTGGTTGAGTTCCGCGCCGTACGCCAGGACGCGCGGCAGGTCCGGCTCGTACTGTCGCACCACGGTGACGCCGGGCGGGATCTTGGCCCGCAGCATCGTCAGGGTCGCCTCCAACAGCGTGTGGACGTCGACGGTCTGCTGCGGCGCCCGGTCCAGCTGGGAGTATTGCCTGGCCGCGTCGACGAGGCCGGAGACACGGGATACCGAGTCCCCGATCTCCGCCACCAGTAGCTCGGTGTCGATGCTGTGGGTGATCCAGCGCAGTGCGCCTGGCGTGCAGCAACGCCTGCGTCTGTGCGGTCACTTGCCGACTCAGCGGGCCGGGCAGGCCACCGGGATGAGCGTCCGCACCGTCGACGTGGACCATGCCGCCCAGCAGGGCTTCCGGCCCGTCGACCACCTGGGCGACAGCGGCGGGTCTGCCGTCGATCACGGCGGCCAGGACGTCGGCGAGGTACGGGTGCGCGGCCGGATCGATCCGCTGAACGAACACGTCGAGTTCGCCGCCGCACGTCAGGCCTACGGCGAAGGCGTCGTCGTCGGAGTAGCCGAACCGGGCTCGTCGTGCCGGACCACCGTCCTGCAGCAGGTGCAGGCACAGCTCGTGGACGGCGCCCTCGACACAGCCCCCGGAGATGCTGCCGACCGCATTGCCGTCGGCGTCGACCGCCAGGGAGGTGCCGAGCGGAAGAGGCGCACTTCCCCGGACACCGACGACCGTGGCCAGAGCGAAGGGGTGGGGTCCGCCGGACCAGCGGTGCAGGGTTTCCGCGATGTTCAGCATGCTCTTGTACTCCATGAGCAGTGGATGGGCCGCTGGTGGAGCGTCCACCGGGAGCTTCGCCGAGAGAGCACAGCGGACATGACCATTGCCTTCGGGTCGGCCGTCTTGCCGGGAGTCTTGCACCACCGGCAGAGTCCGTGACGGGGAAGGATTCCTACCCCCCACGACTTCCGCTCCAGTAGAAACGGGCAGCTGACGGGCACGCTCCGGCTACCGAACGGGCAGCGATTCTCCGCGCCACCGACCCCTCCAGGCCGTCATTCCGGGAATCCGCACCGCGGGAAACGGGCACATTCGGTCATGAACTGCTCAACGACGAACCTGGCTAGTACCGCTGTTCCCCTTGTAGAAATTTGACCACCGAAGCGGAGCCGTGAAATGGAGGTGTCGCTGTGGACGCCGATGAACGAAGACGGGCAATTCTGGAGGCGGCACGCCGTTCGGGATCCGTGGACGTCGTACAGCTGGCGGAAGACCTCACGGTTTCCAAGGAGACCGTGAGGCGCGACCTGACTCTCCTGGAGCGGCACGGGCTGGTCCGCCGTACCCATGGCGGTGCTCATCCCGTGGAAAGCGCGGGATTCGAGACCACTCTCGCCTTCCGGACCATCACGCACGTCCCCGAGAAGACCCGCATTGCCGCCGCCGCGGCCGAACTGCTCGGGGACGCCGAGACCGTCTTCATCGACGAGGGCTACACCCCGCAGCTCATCGCCGCAGCCCTACCCCGTGACCGGTCACTGACGGTGGTCACCTCTTCGCTGGTCACCGCCGGCGAACTGTCCTCTGCCGAGAACATCACCGTGCTGCTGCTCGGCGGCAGGGTGCGCAGCGGGACGCTGGCCACGGTCGACCACTGGGCGACCCGTATGCTGTCCGGCTTCGTCATCGACCTGGCGTACGTCGGCGCGAACGGCATCTCCCGGGACCACGGACTCACCACCCCCGATCCCGCGGTCAGCGAGGTCAAGGCTCAGGTCCTCAAGGCCGCCAGACGCCGGATCTTCTCCGGCGTCCACACGAAGTTCGGTGCCGTGAGCTTCTGCCGCTTCGCGGAAGTGGCGGAGTTCGAGGCGATCATCACCGATGCCGGGCTGCCCGCCTCCGAAGCACACCGCTACTCACTGCTCGGCCCCGAAGTCATCCGGGCCTGAGCCGCGTTCATCACCCCATCCCCTCCCCGCAAGCCCGTGGGCTTGGTTCCCCATGCCCTCGAGACATCCCCTGGAGTCAGTCATGCGCATACGGAGAACGATCCATGTCCTCGCCGCAGCCGCGGCCACGAGCTCGCTGCTGGTCGCCTGTAGCGGGGCGGGCGGTTCATCGAGCTCCGGTGGCGGCGGCAAGTCCATCAACGTCCTCATGGTCGGCAATCCGCAGATGGAGGACATCGCCAAGCTCACGAAGGACACGTTCACGAAGGACACCGGCATCAAGGTGAACTTCACGGTCCTTCCCGAGAACGAACTGCGCGACAAGGTCACCCAGGACGTCGCGACCCAGGCCGGCCAGTACGACGTCGCGACCGTCGGCGCCTACGAGATCCCGATCTGGCAGAAGAACGGCTGGCTGCACGAGCTCAGCTCCTACGCCGCCAAGGACACGGGCTTCCACGAGGCCGACCTGCTCAAGCCGGTGGTCACGTCGCTGTCCGGCTCGGACGGCAAGCTCTACGCCCTGCCGTTCTACGGCGAGTCGTCCTTCCTGATGTACAACAAGGACGTCATGACGGCGAAGGGCATCACCGTGCCCGAGCACCCGACCTGGCAGCAGGTCGCCGACATCGCGGCCGAGGTCGACGGCGCCGAGCCCGGCATGAAGGGCATCTGCCTGCGCGGCCTGGCAGGTTGGGGTGAACTCGGGGCGTCGCTGACGACCGTGGTCAACACCTTCGGCGGCACCTGGTTCACCAAGGACTGGAAGGCACAGGTCAACAGCCCCGAGTTCAAGAAGGCGACGAACTTCTACGTCGACCTGGTCAGGAAGCACGGCGAGGCAGGCGCCCCGCAGGCCGGGTTCACCGAGTGCCTGAACGCCATGAGCCAGAAGAAGGTCGCGATGTGGTACGACGCGACCAGTGCGGCCGGGTCACTGGAGGACCCGAGCTCCAGCAAGATCGCAGGGCATGTCGGCTACGCCTACGCGCCGACCGTCGCGACCAAGAGCAGTGGCTGGCTGTGGAGTTGGGCCTGGGCGATGCCCAAGACCACCAAGAACGCCGACGCCGCCTCGAAGTTCATGCTGTGGGCCTCCGGCAAGGACTACGAGAAGCTGGTCGGCGAGAAGCTCGGCTGGTCGCGTGTCCCGGCCGGCAAGCGGGCCAGCACGTACGAGATCCCGCAGTACCAGAAGGCCGCCGCCGCGTTCGGTGACATCACCCTGAAGTCCATCGAGGGAGCCGACCCGTCCGACCCGGGCGTCCAGCCACGGCCGACCGTGGGCGTCCAGTACGTCGCCATCCCCGAGTTCCAGGACCTGGGCACCAAGGTCACCCAGGAGATCTCCGCCGCCATCGCCGGCAGGACCAGCGTGGACAAGGCGCTCGACGACGGCCAGAAGCTCGCCGAGGACGTCGCCAAGAACTACCGGTGACCTCTGTGAACAGCCCGGCCGGCCCTCCCCCCGGCCGGGCCCCGCTTCCCCCTACCCGGCCGCGAGCCGGTCGCCTCACCGGCGGAGGAAAGTCCATGACCACGCTCACCGTTCCCCCCGAAACAGCGTCACCGCCCAGGCGTCCGCGCCCCTCCACCGGCGTCGGCAGGTGGAAGCGCCGCGTCCCGCTGCTGCCGGCGCTCGTCTTCACCGTCATCGTCACCCAACTGCCCTTCGTGGCCACGATCGTGATCTCCACGCTCCAGTGGAACATCCTCAAGCCGGGCGAGAGGCACTTCGTCGGCCTGGCCAACTTCACGTTCGTCTTCACCGACGAGCGACTGCGCACCGCGGTCCTGAACACCGTCGTGCTCACCGCGTCCGTCGTGCTCATCAGCGTGGTTCTCGGTCTCGGCCTGGCGATGCTGCTGGATCGCCGGTTCGTCGGACGGGGCCTGGCGCGCACGATGCTCATCGCGCCGTTCCTGGTCATGCCGGTCGCGGCGGCGCTGCTGTGGAAGCACGCCCTCTACAACCCCGACTACGGCCTGCTCAACGGCACCCTCAACGCCGTCCACCGCCTCTTCGGCGCGGAGAACGGCCCCACGATCGACTGGGTGTCCTCGTACCCGATGCCGGCCGTCGTGATCTCGCTGGTCTGGCAGTGGACGCCGTTCATGATGCTGATCCTCCTGGCCGGTCTGCAGGCGCAGCCCGGTGACGTCCTGGAGGCGGCGAAGGTCGACGGAGCCTCGGCCATGGCGACCTTCCGGCACATCACGCTGCCGCATCTGCGCCAGTACATCGAGCTGGGCGTCCTGCTCGGCACGATCTACATCGTGCAGACCTTCGACGCGGTCTACACGATCACCCAGGGCGGCCCCGGCTCGCAGACGACCAATCTGCCGTACGAGATCTACCTGACCATGTTCCGCAAGTACGAGTACGGCCAGGCGGCCGCCGCGGGTGTGGTCGTCGTCCTCGGCTCGATCGTGATCGCGACCTTCGCGCTGCGCACCATCGCGTCGCTGTTCCGCGAGGAGGTGTCCCGATGAGCGCTCACACGACGGTCGTCGCGCCCGGCGCGAGGCTGCGGAAGCTCGTTCGCCGACGTGACCACCACGGCGGTACGCCGAAGCTGTCTCCCCTGTGGACCTTCGTCGCCTGGCTCGCCACGCTGGCGTTCTTCGCGCCGGTGGCGTGGATGGTCCTCACCTCGTTCCACCAGGAGTCGGACGCGGCGACCAACCCGCCGACCCCCTTCGCCTCCCTCACCTTCGACCAGTACAAGCTGCTGTTCAGCCGGGACATCACCCCCTTCCTCCTCAACTCGGTCATGGCGAGCGTCATTTCGACGGTCCTGGTGCTGGCCCTCGCGGTGCCGGCCGCCTACGCGCTGTCCATCAAGCCGGTCGAGAAGTGGACCGACGTGATGTTCTTCTTCCTGTCCACCAAGTTCCTGCCGGCCATCGCGGCCCTGCTGCCCGTGTACCTGATCGTCAAGGACGCCGGGATGCTGGACAACGTGTGGACGCTGATCATCCTCTACACGGCCATGAACCTGCCGATCGCGGTGTGGATGATGCGCTCGTTCCTCGCCGAGGTGCCCAAGGAGATCCTGGAGGCAGCCGAGGTCGACGGCGCGGGCCTGCCCACGGTCCTGCTGCGGATCGTAGCCCCGGTCGCCATGCCGGGACTCGCGGCCACCTCGCTGATCTGCTTCATCTTCAGCTGGAACGAGTTCATGTTCGCCGTGAACCTCACCGCGACGAACGCCTCCACGGCCCCGGTCTTCCTGGTCGGGTTCATCACCAGCGAAGGCCTCTTCCTCGCCCGGCTGTGCGCCGCCGCCACGCTCGTGTCCCTGCCGGTCCTCATCGCCGGTTTCGCCGCCCAGGACAAACTGGTCCGCGGCCTGTCCCTAGGAGCAGTCAAGTGAAAGCCGCCGTCATCGAAGCTCCCGGCAAGGTCACCGTCACCACGGTGCCCGACCCCACGCCCGGGCCGCGCGACGTCGTGGTCGACGTGGCGGCCTGTGGCCTGTGCGGCACCGACCTGCACATTCTCCAGGGCGAGTTCGCGCCGACCCTGCCGGTCGTACCGGGTCACGAGTTCGCGGGCGAGGTCGTGGGCCTGGGCAGCGAGGTCACCGAGCTGAAGATCGGCGATCGAGTGGCCGTGGACCCCTCGCTGTACTGCAACGAGTGCCGCTACTGCCGCCTCGGCCGCAACAACCTCTGCGACCGCTGGCAGGCGATCGGCGTGACCCGATCCGGTGGCGCTGCCGAATACGCCGTGGCACCCGTCGCCAACTGCGTACGGCTGCCCGATCACGTGGACATCCAGGACGCCGCCCTGATCGAACCGCTGTCCTGCGCGGTACGCGGCTACGACGTGCTGCGCAGCAGGCTCGGCGCCCATGTGCTCATCTACGGCAGCGGGACGATGGGCCTGATGATGCTGGAACTGGCCAAGCGCACCGGTGCCGCCTCGGTGGACGTCGTCGACGTGAACCCGGAGCGGCTGGCCACGGCGGAGAAACTGGGCTGCTCCCGAGCGGGCCTGTCCGCCGACGAGCTGGGGCGGCCTGCCGGCTGGGACGTGGTGATCGACGCGACCGGCAACGCCGCCGCCATCCAGGACGGTCTGGAGCGGGTCGCGAAAGCCGGAACCTTCCTTCAGTTCGGGGTCTCCGACTACGCGACCACGGCCAGGATTTCGCCGTACCGCATCTACAACCACGAGATCACGATCACCGGATCCATGGCGGTGCTGCACAGTTACGAGCGGGCTGCGGAGCTCTTCGCCACCGGTGTGCTCGATCCCCAGGTGTTCATCAGCCACCGGATGCCACTGGCGGAGTACCCCACCGCGCTGGACCGGTTCGCCGCCGGCCAGGGCCGCAAGATCGTCGTGCTGCCCTGACCCCGGGTGCGACGAGTCGCCGAACGGGCCTGACGACACCGGCGTGTTCGGCGCGTGCGTAGAGCTGTACGACGGTCTGGCGTCGTGGTCGCCGACGACCAGGCCGTCGAAGCCGAGCCGGCCGCGCGGCTGTTCTGTGAGCAGCCGTCAAGCCGACGATACGTGCCCGCCCCATTGACGCGCTCATGCCCCGTCTCTATCTTGCCGTTCGAAGTGTTGACCAGTGTTCAGTATGTCGAACATGGCGAGCGCTGATCAGCCACAACTGCACACCGACCCCAAGAGCCGCGGAGCGTACATGCCACGCACCACCCGCAACCGTCTGAGACTCGCCCTCGGAGCAAGCGCTTTCCTCCTGGCCGTCGGAGGTGTCCCCGCCACCCCCGCCGGAGCCGCCGACACCACCGACTACGCCATCACCGTCGACCCCACCGCCAAGGGCGCGAAGATCGACGACACGATGTACGGCGTCTTCTTCGAGGACATCAACCGGGCCGCCGACGGCGGTCTGTACGCCGAGTTGGTGCAGAACCGGTCCTTCGAGTACGCGACCGTCGACAACCGCTCGTACACCCCGCTGACCTCCTGGACGGTCTCGGGTTCGGCGAACGTCGTGAACGACGACGGCCGGCTCAACGACCGCAACCGCGACTACCTCTCCCTGGCCGCCGGTTCGTCCGTGACGAACGCCGGTTACAACACCGGGGTGCACGTCGAGGAGGGCAAGAAGTACGACTTCTCGGTGTGGGCCCGCGCCGAGGCCGGTACGACGCTGACGGTCTCCCTCCAGGACGCCGACGGCACGCTGGCCACCGCCCGCCGGGTCGCCGTGCGCACGGGCGGCTGGGCGAAGTACCAGGCCACCTTCGTCGCCACCCGCACCAGCAGCACCGGCCGGCTGACCGTGGCCTCCTCGGACGCGGCCGCGCTCGACATGGTGTCGCTGTTCCCGCGCGACACCTACAAGCACGAGCCCAACGGCCTGCGCAAGGACCTCGCCGAGAAGATCGCCGCCCTGCACCCGGGCTTCGTCCGCTTCCCCGGCGGCTGCCTGGTCAACACCGGCTCCATGCAGGACTACAGCGAGGCCTCGAACTGGCAGCGCGCCCGCTCCTACCAGTGGAAGGACACCGTCGGCCCGGTCGAGGAGCGGGCCACGAACTCCAACTTCTGGGGTTACAACCAGAGTTACGGCCTCGGCTACTACGAGTACTTCCGCCTCGCCGAGGACATCGGCGCGATGCCGCTGCCCGTCGTCCCGGCCCTGGTGACCGGCTGCGGCCAGAACAAGGCCGTCGTCGACGACGCCCTGCTCAAACGGCACGTCCAGGACACCCTCGACCTCATCGAGTTCGCCAACGGCCCGGTCACCTCCACCTGGGGGAAGCTCCGCGCACGGATGGGCCACCCGAAGCCCTTCCACCTCACCCACATCGAGGTCGGCAACGAGGAGAACCTCCCGAACGAGTTCTTCGCCCGCTTCAACGAGTTCCGCACCGCGATCGAGGCCAAGTACCCGAACATCACGGTGATCTCCAACTCCGGCCCGGACGACGCCGGTTCGACCTTCGACACGGCCTGGCAGCTCAACAGGGACGCCAAGGTCGACATGGTCGACGAGCACTACTACAACAGCCCGCAGTGGTTCCTGCAGAACAACGACCGCTACGACTCCTACGACCGCAGCGGCCCGAAGGTCTTCCTCGGCGAGTACGCCTCCTGGGGCAACGCCTTCAAGAACGGCCTCGCCGAGGCCGCCTTCATGACCGGCCTGGAACGCAACGCGGACGTCGTCAAGCTGGCCTCCTACGCCCCGCTGTTCGCGAACGAGGACTACGTCCAGTGGAGCCCGGACATGGTGTGGTTCAACAACCACGCCGCCTGGAACTCCGCCAACTACGAGGTCCAGAAGCTGTTCATGACCAACGTCGGCGACCGCGTGGTCCCCTCGACGGCCACCGGCACCCCGTCCCTCCAGGGCCCGATCAGCGGCGCCGTCGGCCTGTCGACCTGGGCGACGACGGCGGCGTACGACGACGTGAAGGTCACGGACGCGAGCGGCGGCACGCTGCTCAGCGACGACTTCTCGGGCGACGCCTCGCAGTGGAGCCACACCGGGGGCGGCAGCTGGTCCCTCCAGGACGGGCAGTACGTCCAGACCGACGTCGCCGCCGAGAACACCATGGTCTCCGCCGGTGACGTGAACTGGCACGACTACGACCTGCACGTGAAGGCCACCAAGAAGTCCGGCAAGGAGGGCTTCCTCGTCGCCTTCGGCGTCAAGGACACCGGCAACTACTACTGGTGGAACCTCGGCGGCTGGAACAACACCACCACCGCCGTCGAGCAGGCCGTGGACGGCGGCAAGTCCACCCTGATCTCCAAGGCCGGGACCATCGAGACGGGCCGCGCCTACGACATCGACGTCAAGGTGCGGGGCCGCCAGGTCACCCTCTACCTCGACGGCCAGGAGTGGGGCAGCTTCACCGACGACAAGCCGGCCGAGCCGTTCCGCCAGGTCGTCACCAAGGACAGGAAGACCGGCGACCTGATCGTCAAGGTCGTCAACGCCCAGTCGGCCGACGCCCGCACGGCGATCGACCTCGGCGGCGCGAAGGTCTCCGCCAAGGCCCGGGTGACGACCCTGACCGCCGCCCCGAACGCGGTCAACACGGAGACGGCGACCCCGGTCGCGCCGGTGACGTCCACCTTCACCGGCGTCGCCGACAGGTTCACGTACACCTTCCCGGCGAACTCGATCACGTTCCTGCGGATCAAGCAGAGGTAGCCGGTCCGGGCGGGCGCGGTCGGCAACCGGCCACGCCCGCCCCTCAGCCGCCGTTCCGGCGGAACCAGCCGCGCTTGGCCGCAGGCGCCTGCGGCGCCGGCGGGGCCGGGGCGACCGGTCCGTCGAACGGCGGCAGCCCCTTGAAGCGGTCGTCGAAGGTCACCGTCGGCGTGATCCGCGCCAGCGCGGCCCGCACCAGGGTGAGCGGATGCTCCGGGAACCGCGCGTCCCACTGCTCGTCGTCGCCCGTGTGGGACGGCAGACCGCCGATCCCGCCCTCCACGTACGGGTGCGGCCGGAAATAGGCGTCCGGCCCCACCTGGGCCATGATCACCGCCTCCCGCATCCCCGTCATCGAGCCCTCGGCGGCCTGCACCTTCACCACGGTGCTGCACGCCGCCCTGGGGATCGTGACACTGCCGATGAAGGCCTGCCCCGGCCGGCTGCCCAGCGGCACCTTCACCAGCTGGCGCACGGCCGGGACGCCGTCGACGGCATCGGGCACCGCCTCGATGAGACCGCCGCCCGCCCCGGCCGTGAGGTGCGCCAGCCCCGCCCGGAGCCGCTGGAACTCGTGCAGCGGGGCCGGCAGGTCCGGCACCACCGGGAAGAAGTGGACCGACAGCACCAGCCCCGCGTCATCGGTCCACACCCCCGGCTCACGCTCGGTGAAACCGGTGAGATCGAGGCCGGTTATCGGCGTCATGGCGATCACGGTGAATCCCTCTCCTCGCAGTCTTCGCAGTCTCGTCGTCCTCTTCGGCCCGCGTGCTGAAGTCGGGGAGACGGGGGGCACTGAGTCCTCCGGCTTCTGGGCATGATCGCGGAGTGACCGATTCTGTCATCGGCGGGACGGGCCACCCTGCGTGGATCACGCATGGATTGCATAAAAGTGCAGCGAAACGTATAGTCATGCCATCAAGGAGGAGGAGTCCATGGCGGTACGTGCGGCAGTGGCCGGAGCGAGCGGGTATGCGGGCGGCGAAGTGCTGCGCCTGCTCCTCGCGCACCCCGAGGTCGAGATCGGCGCCCTGACCGGCAATTCCAACGCCGGCCAGAAGCTGGGCGGACTCCAGCCGCATCTGCTGCCGCTGGCCGACCGGGTCCTGCAGGAGACCACCGCCGAGGTCCTCGCCGGACACGATGTCGTCTTCCTCGCCCTCCCGCACGGGCAGTCCGCCGCCGTCGCCGAACAGCTCGGCCCGGACGTCCTCGTCGTCGACATGGGCGCCGACTTCCGGCTCCGGGACGCGGCCGACTGGGAGAAGTTCTACGGTTCCCCGCACGCCGGGACCTGGCCGTACGGCCTCCCCGAACTGCCGGGCGGCCGCGCCGCGCTGGAGGGGTCCAAGCGCATCGCGGTCCCCGGCTGCTACCCCACGGCCGTCTCACTCGCGCTCTTCCCGGCCTACGCCGCCGGCATCGCCGAGAACGAGGCCGTGATCGTCGCCGCCTCCGGCACCTCCGGCGCGGGCAAGGCGCCCAAGCCGCATCTGCTGGGCTCCGAGGTCATGGGCTCCATGTCGCCGTACGGCGTCGGCGGCGGCCACCGGCACACGCCCGAGATGATCCAGAACCTGAGCGCGGCGGCGGGCGAGCCGGTCTCCGTCTCCTTCACACCGACCCTCGCGCCGATGTCCCGCGGCATCCTCGCCACCTGCACCGCCAAGGCGAAGCCCGGCGTCACCGCCGAGACCGTCCGCGCCGCCTACGAGAAGGCCCTCGCCGACGAACCCTTCGTGCACCTCCTGCCCGAGGGCCGGTGGCCCGCGACCGCGTCCGTCCACGGTTCCAACGCCGTTCACATCCAGGTCGCGTACGACGAGGCGGCGGGCCGCATCATCGCGATCAGCGCCATCGACAACCTCACCAAGGGCACGGCCGGTGGTGCCCTCCAGAGCATGAACATCGCCCTCGGGTTCCACGAGAACACAGGGCTCTCGACGATCGGAGTCGCACCGTGAGTGTCACGGCAGCCAAGGGATTCACGGCGGCCGGCATCGCCGCCGGGATCAAGGAGAACGGCAACCCCGACCTGGCCCTCGTGGTCAACACCGGGCCGCGCCGCGCCGCCGCGGGCGTCTTCACCTCCAACCGTGTGAAGGCCGCGCCGGTCCTGTGGTCCGAGCAGGTGCTCAAGAGCGGGCAGCTCGCCGCCGTCGTCCTCAACTCCGGCGGAGCCAACGCCTGTACGGGACCGAAGGGCTTCCAGGACACCCACGCCACCGCCGAGAAGGTGGCCGACGTGCTGGGCGTGGGCGCGGGCGAGGTCGCCGTCTGCTCCACCGGGCTCATCGGCGTCCTGCTCCCCATGGACAAGCTGCTGCCCGGCGTCGAGACCGCCGCCGCCCAGCTCTCCGAGCACGGCGGCGAGAAGGCCGCCATCGCCATCAAGACCACCGACACCGTCCACAAGACCTCCGTCGCCCAGGGTGACGGCTGGACCGTCGGCGGCATGGCCAAGGGCGCGGGCATGCTCGCCCCCGGCCTCGCCACCATGCTCGTCGTCCTCACCACCGACGCCGACGTCGACAGCGAGACCCTGGACAAGGCGCTGCGCGCCGCCACCCGGGTCACCTTCGACCGGGTCGACTCCGACGGCTGCATGTCCACCAACGACACCGTCCTGCTGCTCGCCTCCGGCGCCTCCGAAGTCACCCCGGAGTACGAGGAGTTCGCCGCCGCCGTACGGTCCGTCTGCGACGACCTCGGCCAGCAGCTCATCCGCGACGCCGAGGGCGCCGGCAAGGACATCAGGATCGAGGTGGTCAACGCGGCCTCCGAGGACGACGCCGTCGAGGTGGGCCGCTCCATCGCCCGCAACAACCTCCTCAAGTGCGCCATCCACGGCGAGGACCCCAACTGGGGCCGGGTGCTCTCCGCGATCGGCACCACGCAGGCCGCCTTCGAGGCCGACCGGCTCAACGTCGCCATCAACGGCGTCTGGGTCTGCAAGAACGGCGGCGTCGGCGAGGACCGCGACAAGGTCGACATGCGCTACCGCGAGGTCCGCATCACGGCAGACCTCGCGGCAGGCAATGAGTCTGCGGTGATCTGGACCAACGACCTGACGGCCGACTATGTCCACGAGAACAGCGCGTACTCCTCTTGACGTGCCCGCTTGGTTGTCGCGGGTCCTCGTCGTCACCGACGAGGGTTCCTGGTTCACAGGCGGCCGCTCTTCCCGGACAAGTCCGGGTTGAGTCTTACGCCGCCTCCGTAGGCCAACACCGCCCGCCCGGCGGCGCTCCGAATTCTTCCGAAAGTCGGCTATGACGGTCAATCACTCAGAAGAGCGAAAGTCCCCGACGCGTAAGCACACCGCGCTCCCCAAGGCCCAGATCCTCATCGAGGCCCTGCCCTGGCTCACCCGGCACAACGGCAGGACGGTCGTCATCAAGTTCGGCGGCAACGCCATGGTGAACGAGGAGCTGAAGTCCGCGTTCGCCCAGGACGTCGTCTTCCTGCGCCACGCCGGCCTCAACGTCGTCGTCGTGCACGGCGGCGGCCCGCAGATCAGCGCCGCCCTCGACAAACACGGCATCGTCAGCGAGTTCAAGGCGGGCCTGCGCGTCACCACCGAGGACGCCATGGACGTCGTACGGATGGTGCTCGCCGGACAGGTCCAGCGCGAGCTGGTCGGACTGCTCAACCAGCACGGGCCGCTCGCCGTCGGTCTGACCGGCGAGGACGCGCACACCATCACCGCCACCAAGCACCAGCCCGAGATCGACGGCGAGCTCGTCGACATCGGGCGGGTGGGCGAGATCACCGCGATCGACACGGGCGCGATCGAGGCCCTGCTCGCCGACGGCCGTATCCCGGTCGTCTCCTCCATCGCCCGCTCCCAGGACGACGGACATGTCTACAACGTCAATGCTGATACGGCGGCTGCGGCACTCGCTGCTGCGCTGGGCGCCGAGACCCTCATGGTCCTCACGGATGTCGAGGGCCTCTACGAGAACTGGCCCGAGTCCGACGAGGTGATCAGCCGCCTCACCGCTTCCCAGCTGGAGAAGCTGCTGCCGGAGCTCAGCGCCGGCATGGTCCCGAAGATGGAGGGCTGTCTGCACGCCGTACGCGGCGGCGTACGCACCGCCCGGGTCATCGACGGGCGGGTGCAGCACTCGATCCTGCTGGAGATCTTCACCGACGAAGGCATCGGCACGATGGTCGTGCCCGACGAACAGCAGGGGGAGTCCGCGTGAGCAACCAGGAACTGACCACCCGGTGGCAGGGCTCGCTCATGAACAACTACGGCACCCCGCGGCTGCCACTGGTGCGCGGCGAGGGCGCCCGGCTGTGGGACGCCGACGGCAAGGAGTACGTCGACTTCGTCGGCGGTATCGCGGTCAACGCGCTCGGCCACGCCCACCCGGCCGTCGTCGAGGCGGTCAGCAGGCAGATCGCCTCCCTCGGCCATGTGTCGAACCTGTTCATCGCCGAGCCGCCCGTCGCCCTCGCCGAACGGCTCCTGCGCCACTTCGGCCGGGACGGCAAGGTGTTCTTCTGCAACTCCGGCGCCGAGGCCAACGAGGGCGCCTTCAAGATCGGCCGGCTCACCGGGCGGCGCCACATGGTCGCCACCCAGGGCGGCTTCCACGGCCGCACCATGGGCGCCCTCGCGCTCACCGGCCAGCCCGGCAAGCAGGAGCCGTTCCTGCCGCTGCCCGGCGACGTCACCCATGTCCCGTACGGCGACGCGCAGGCGCTGGCCGCCGCGGTCACCGAGGACACCGCCCTGGTGATCATCGAGCCGGTGCAGGGCGAGAACGGCGTCGTCGTGCCCCCGGCCGGCTATCTGAAGGCGGCGCGGGCGATCACCGCGGCCACCGGCTCGCTCCTCGTCCTGGACGAGGTGCAGACCGGTATCGGCCGGACCGGGCAGTGGTTCGAGTACCAGGCCCACGAGGGCGTCCTGCCGGATGTCGTGACCCTGGCCAAGGGCCTCGGCGGCGGGCTGCCGCTCGGCGCGACGGTCGCTTTCGGGCGGGCCGCGGACCTGCTCCAGCCGGGCCACCACGGGACCACCTTCGGCGGCAACCCCGTCGCCTGTGCGGCCGGCCTCGCCGTCCTCGACACCATCGAGAACGAGGGGTTGCTGGAGAACGTCAAGCGGCAGAGCGAGAAGTTGCGCGGCGGGATCGAGGGTCTCGGCCACCCGTTGATCGATTATGTCCGGGGCGCGGGTCTGCTCCTGGGTATCGTGCTCTCCGAGCCGCTCGCGCCCCAGGTGCAGCAGGCGGCTCAGGAGGCCGGATTCCTCGTGAACGCGCCCGCCCCCGACGTCGTCCGGCTGATGCCGCCGCTGAACCTCGGCGACGACGCGGTGGAGGCGTTCCTCGGGGCGCTGCCCGGCATCCTCGACACAGCCAGCGGGGACGGATCCGGAGAATGAGACGACGATGAGCCAGGCGCAGGACCACGAGCAGGCCGGGGCGGGCGGGCCCGCCGTGCCGCAGACCCGCACCGCCCGCCACCGCCGGATCGTGGACATCCTCAACCGGCAACCCGTGCGCTCGCAGAGCCAGTTGGCGAAGCTGCTCGCCGACGACGGGCTGAGCGTGACGCAGGCGACGCTGTCGCGGGACCTGGACGAGCTGAACGCGGTGAAGATCCGCAACACCGACGGCGATCTCATCTACGCGGTGCCCAGCGAAGGGGGTTTCCGGACCCCTCGGGCGCCGTTGGGGGAGTCGGCGAAGGAGGAGCGGATGCGGCGGCTCTCCCAGGAGCTGCTGATCTCCGCGGAGGCGTCAGCGAACCTCGTGGTCCTGCGCACCCCGCCGGGTGCGGCCCAGTTCCTCGCCTCGGCGATCGACCAGGCGGAGCTGCACGACATCCTGGGGACGATCGCCGGCGACGACACGCTGCTGCTCATCAGCAGGGAGCCGACGGGTGGGCAGGCGCTGGCGGATCACTTGCTGAGGCTGGCTCAGAACGGCCACTGAGGGGGGTGGTTGCGGGGGCGGCCGACTGCGGGTGGTTCGTGGCTGGTCGCGCAGTTCCCCGCGCCCCTGAAAAACCCTGCTGAGCCGGCGCGGGTGGGCGTGCCCACCCTCACCTCAGCCCAGACGGCGGGCCAGGCCTCCCGTGCAGCGCACCTCGTCGCCCGCCGTGATCAGCAGGGCCTCCACGTCCGGCAGCGACTCCAGCCACGTCAGCGCCTCCCGCGACCCCATCGCGAAGGCAGCCGTGGCCCAGCAGTCCGCCCAGGTCAGGCGGGGGGCGACCACCGTGACGGCGACCAGATCGGTCACCGCGGACCGCCCTGTGCGCGGGTCGACGATATGCGCGCCCCGCTCCGCCGTCCCCGACGTCGCGACGGCCAGCTCGTCCGCCCCCGCCGCCGACACGACCGCCGCGAGACCGCCCGGCCGCAGCGGGTCGGACACGCCCACCCGCCAGGGCCGCTCCGGCCCGGGCACGCCCAGCAACTGCACGTCCCCGCCGCCGTTGACGCTGACCCCGCTCACCCCCGGCACTCCGGAGATCAGCCGCGCCGCCCGCTCGGTGGCCCAGCCCTTGACGATCCCGGTCGGGTCGAGCCGGCCCTCGTAGCGCATGCTGAACCAGCCGTCGCTCGCCCGCTCCGCCTCGGCGCCCAGTTCCAGCACCTCGGCCACCTCGGGATCGCACTCCCCGACGGTCAGCTCACCGCGCGCCATCCGGGAGACCTGGCTGTCCTCGCGGTAGGTGCTGAACACCTCGTTCACCCGGTGCAGCGAGGCCACCGCCTTCTCGAGCGCCACGCGCACCGCCTGGGGTTCCCCGCCGCGGACGTCGAAGGAGAAGACGGTCCCCATGACCTCCTCCGCATGACGCACCGCGGCGGGAGCTGCTGCCGACTCGGCCACGGTGTCAGTCACCGGCCTGGTCCAGCGCCGACTGCAGGGACTTCTTGTATCCCTCGCTGGTGTAGGTGGCCCCGGAGACGGTGTCGATGTCGGCGCTGGACTTCGCGACCGCCGCCTGGTTGAGCTTGGGGACGGAGAGCTCGGTCTTCTGGGTGCTGGTCCCGCCCGAGGGCGCCTGCACCGCCTCCGCCTTGGTGATCTTGCCGCCCGCGACCGTGATCCGGACCTGCACCGGACCGTACTGCGTCTGCGCCACCGTGCCGGTGAAGGTACCGGAGGCCTGAGCCGCACCCGAGCCGGACCCGGAGCCAGAGCCGGACCCGGAGCCCGATCCCGATCCCGAACCGGAGTCCGACGACGAACCCGCGCTCGCCTTCGCCGCCTTGTCCAGCGCCGACTGCAGCGACTTCTTGTAGCCCTCGCTGGTGTAGGTCGCCCCGGAGACACTGTCGATGTCCGCGCTGCCGGCCGCCACGGCCGCCTGGTTCAGCTTGGGGACGGAGAGTTCCGTCTTCTGCGTGCTGGTCCCGCCGGACGGCGCCTTGACGGCCTCCGCCTTGGTGATCTTGCCGTCGGCGAGGGTGATCCGCACCTGGACGTCGCCGTACTGGGTCGTCGCCGCGTCCCCGGTGAAGGTGCCGGAGGCCTGCACGGCGCCTGAGCCGGAGCCCTGGGAGGAGCCCGCGCTCGCGTTCGCCTTGTCGATCGCCGACTGGAGGGACTTCTTGTAGCCCTCGCTGGTGTAGGTCGCGCCCGACACCGTGTCGATGTTCGGACTCTGCTTGGCGACGACGTCCGCGTTCAGCTTCGGGATCGCCAGCTCGGACTTCTGGGTACTGGTGCCACCCGACGGCGCCTTGACGGCCTCCGCCTTGGTGATCTTGTTGTTGACGACGGTGATACGGACCTGGACGTCGCCGTACTGCGTCTTGACGGCGTCACCGGTCATCGTGCCCGTCACGGGCGCTCCGGCCCCGCCCTGGGCCGCCTCCTGCGCCGCCGTTCCGCCGGCCCCCGCCGCCTGGGTGGACGTCGGGTCGGTCGCCGGCTTCAGCGACAGCAGCAGCACGATCCCGGACACGGTGGCGGCACTGGCCAGCACGACCCGCCGAAGAGGGTGGCTCTTCCTCATCTGCTCCTGAGCTCCTGATTCCTGTAGAAGGCCACGTCACGGGCCGGAAGTGGTGCCGGTCACATCTCGAACGACTCGTGATGGATACGGCGGGCCGGGACCCCGGCGCCGCGCAGTGCCTCGTACACGCCCTGGGCGAAGCCGTTCGGCCCGCACATGAACACGTCGTGGTCGTCGATGTCGGGGATCTTGCGCTGGAGGGACTCCGCCGAGATGTCGGGGCGCTCCCCGTCGGGACTGTTGACCGCGTACATCAGCCGCGCCCCGCGCTCGTCGGCGATCTTCGCCAGCTCGTCCCACAGCGCCAGGTCCTGGGTGCTGTTGGCGCGGTAGAGGAGCGTGATGTCACCGGGCGCGCCCGGCAGCGTCTCGAACAGCGTCCGCATCGGCGTGATGCCCACTCCGCCGGCGACCAGCAGCACCTTGCCGCGGCTGCGCCGGGAGGCGGTCATCGCACCGTACGGGCCCTCGGCCCACACCTTGGTGCCGGGTCGCAGTTCACGCAGCGCCGCGGTGTGGTCGCCGATCGCCTTGACCGTGATCCGCAGCAGCTCGGGGCGCGGGTTCGCCGACAGCGAGTACGGGTGCGAGCTGAACCGCATCCCCGGCGCGAGGAACCGCCACCGGAAGAACTGGCCCGCCTCCGCGCCGATCCGATGCAGCTTGCGGCCGCCGATCAGGACGGACACGATGCCCGGCGTCTCCTCGATGACCGCCTCGACGTACATGCGGTGCCGCAGGTTCAGCCGGATCGGGGTGAGGATCCGGTACCAGACGACCAGCGCGGTGACGGAGCCGTACAGCCCGTACCAGACGGTCTTGGCGACGGGCTCGACGGCGAACTCGTTGCCGGTGGTGAGCTGGTGCCAGAAGGTCAGGAACACCGCCGCGTACGTCATCAGATGGATGTGGTACCAGGTGTCGTACGGCATCTTCCGGCGGACCGGGCCGATCGACACCAGGCCGATGACCAGCAGCAGACCGGTGCCGATCGCCGCCTTGCCCATGTCGGGCAGCTGGTTGATGGAGTCGGTCGTCTGCTGGACGATGTCGCCGAGCGTCTTGCCGGCCTGCAGCGCGTACCCCCACATGATGAGGAACACGTGCGCGAAGGTCAGACACAGCGTGTACCGGCCGCTCATCGCGTGCCAGCGTGCCACCCGGTCCGAGCCCACCCGGCGCTCCAGCGCCGGCACCCGGGCCATCTGGAGCACGACGAGCGCCATCAGATAGCCGGCGAGCAGACCGGTGATCCGCCCCGCGTTGAGAATCTTGCTGTCGTTGTCCGCGATGTTCGGCGTATTGCTCCACCACAGCCACAGCACGCCCGCCGCGCCCGCCCATACGGCGAGCAGCAACGGAACGGCGGGGGATCGGCGCGGGCGGATGCGGCGCATCGTCTGGCGGCGGGCGGCGCGTCCGCCTGCGATCGTGGTGGTCACGGTTCCTCCGTGGGGACTTGACCCTGGCGCCCACAGATACGTGCCTCGACCGCTTTGTGTTCAGAGCGGTTCAGAGCCCCGCCGAGTCCAGCGCGGACTGGAGTGACTGCCGGTAACCGTCACTCGTGTACGTCGCTCCCGAGACGGTGTCGATGTCCGCGCTCTGCGCCGCCAGCGCCTCACTGCGCAGTTGGGGAATGGCGTAGGAGTTGATCTCCTGGTCGCGCGGATTGTCCTGGGGGTAGGTCACCGCCGTCACGTCCGTGATCTTCCCGTTCTGCACGGTGACGCGGACCTGGACCGGGCCCCAGCGGGTCTGCACGGAGTCCCCGGTGACGGTCGTACCGCCCTTGCCCGAGCCGGCGCTCGCACTGCTGGTGGACGAGGGGGCCGGGGACGCCACGGCCAACTCGGGGGCCGTGTGCGGCTTGAGCGCCAGCAGCATCACCACTCCGGAGACGGTGGCGGCGCTCGCCAGCATGATCCGGCGCAGGGGGCGGTTCTTCTTCAGGGGATGCACTGCTACGACCTCACAGCTCGAACGACTCGTGGTGGATCCGCCGGTCCGGCACCCCGGCGGCGCGCAGGGCCTCGTACACCTCCCGGGCGAAACCGTGCGGCCCGCAGAGGTACACGTCGTGCCCGGCCAGATCGGGCACCGCCGCCCTCAGCGACTCGCTGCCCAGGCTCGGGCGCTGCCCCTCCGGCCCGTTCAGCGCATACAGCACCCTCGACCCCCGCCAGCGCGCCACCGCCTCCAGCTCCGCGCCCAGCGCCAGGTCCTCGGCCGACCGCGCCCGGTACAGCACGGTCACCTCCCCGGGCAGCGTCTCGAACAGCGCCCGCAGCGGGGTGATGCCCACACCCGCCCCGATCAGCAGCGACTTCGGTGCGGTGCGCCGGTCGGCGGTCATCGCGCCGTACGGCCCCTCGGCCCACACGCGCGTACCGGGCCGCAGCAGCGCCACACGCGCGCTGTGCCCGCCGAGCGCCTTGACCGTGATCCGCAGCAGCTCCGGCCGGGGCGGCGCCGACAGCGAGTACGGCGTCGAGGTCCACCCCAGCCCCGCCCCGAGGAACCTCCACCGCAGGAACTGCCCGGCCACCGCGCCGAGTTCGTCCAACCGCCGCCCCCGTACGACGACGGAGTACACCCCGGGAGCCTCGCGCTGCACGGACTCCACCCGCAGCCGGTGCCGCAGGTTCAGCCGTACGGGGACCAGGACCCGGAACCACAGCACCAGCCCCGCCGCCCCGAGGTACAGCGCGTACCAGGCGGCCGTGGCCACCGGCCGGCCGTTGAGGTCGTTGCCGAGGGCGAGCTGATGGCCGAAGGCGAGGAAGACGGCCGCGTAGGTGAGGAGGTGGACGTAGTACCAGAACTCGTAACCGGTGCGGCGGCGCACGGCGCGCACCGAGGTCACCCCGACCGCGAGGAGGATCACCGTGCCGGCGGTCGCCTTCAGCATCTCGGGGTAGTCGAGGACCACCGTCAGCGTCTCGTCGACGATCGACCGGCGGTCCTGGGCCGCGTACCCGGCGAGGATCAGCACGAGGTGCGCCACCAGCAGACAGACCGTGTAGCGGCCCGCCATCGCGTGCCAGCGCGCCACCCGGTCGGAGCCGATCCGCCGCTCCAGCAGCGGCACCCGCGCCATCAGGCCGACGACCACCGCGCAGGCGTACCCGCACAGCAGCCCGGCGATCCGCCCGGCCCCGGTCAGCCAGCCCGCCGCCCCGACGACCGAGCCGGTGCCGGACCACCACAGGGCGAGCACGGCCGCGGCCCCCGCCCAGAGCACGGCGAGCAGCCCGCCCGCGGGGGAGCGCCGGGCCGCCGGCGCCACCGGGGGTGCCGCCCGCCGCTCGTACACGGTGGTCATGAGGAGGTCCTTTCGCCGGTCGGGGAGCCCACTGTGCGCGGCGAACCTCTGAGACCGCTCTGAGCGGCCGCCCCGCACGGCGGACTCAGAGAGAACTCAGAGCATCCGCAGAGTCCGTTCCGACCGGCCAGGGGCGATGCTGGAAGCAGCCATGAACACCACCCGCTCCGGCCGCCCCGCCCTCACCCGCCCCGACGGCACCCCGCTGCGCGTCCTCGTCGTCGACGACGACCCCGACCTCGCCGAGGTGCTCTCCGGCGCCCTGCGCTACGAGGGCTGGCAGATCCGCACGGCGGGCGACGGCGCCTCGGCCCTCGCGGCGGCCCGGGAGCTGATGCCCGACGCGGTCGTGCTGGACGTGATGCTCCCCGACACCGACGGCTTCGCCGTGCTGCGCTCCCTGCACACGGTGAAACCGGATGTCTGCGTCCTGTTCCTCACCGCGCGGGACGCGGTGGAGGACCGGATCGCCGGCATCACGGCGGGCGGCGACGACTACGTCACCAAACCCTTCAGCCTGGAGGAGGTCGTCGCCCGGCTGCGCGGACTGCTGCGCCGCGCCGGCATGGCCCGCCAGCAGGAGGAGGGCCCGCGGCTGATCGTGGGCGACCTGGTCATGGACGAGGAGGCCCGCGAGGTGACCCGCGCCGGCGAGCTGATCGAACTCTCCCCGACCGAGTTCGAACTCCTCCGCTTCCTGATGCGCAACCCGCGCCGGGTGCTCAGCAAGACCCAGATCCTCGACCGGGTGTGGTCGTACGACTTCGGCGGCCGCGCCCATGTCGTCGAGCTGTACATCTCCTACCTGCGCAAGAAGGTCGACGCGGGCCGTGAGCCGATGATCCACACGGTGCGCGGGGCCGGATACGTGCTGAAACCGGCGGTGTCATGAGGCGCCTGCTGCCCCGCACCCTGCGCGCCCGCCTCACCGCAGGTCTGGTGGTCCTGCTGGCCCTCGGCTGTGCGACGGTCGGCGTGGCCGCGGTCGTGGGGCTGAACGGCTTCCTCACCGGCCGCCTCGACGAACAGCTCGCCGAGGTCGGCAACCGTTTCCCGGCCAGCCTGGAACACGGCGGCCGGCTGCCCGACGACCACGACGACCGGGACGGCGACGAGCACGGCGACACCCGCCGCCAGTCGGCCGGCACCCTGGGCGCCCGGCTCCTGGACGGGACCGTCACCAACGCGGCCGTGGTCCCCTCCTCCGGCGCCGAGACCACCGACCTCACGGTCGCCCTGACCGCCGCCGACCGGCACGCCCTCACCGCCGTCCCCGTCGACGGCCGGGCCCACACCCTCCACCTCTCCGCCCTCGACGAGTACCGGGTCCGGGCGACCGAGGGCCTGGACGGGGACGTACTGATCACCGGCCTCCCGCTGGAGCCCGTGGAGTCGACGGTCCACCGCCTCGAACTGGTCGCGGGGATCGTCTTCGGTGTGACCCTGGCCCTCGCCGGCGTCGCCGGAGCGCTCTGGGTGCGCTGGTCGCTCCGCCCGCTGAGCCGGGTCGCGGCGACGGCCACCAGGGTCAGCGAACTACCGCTGGCCTCCGGCGAGGTGGCCCTGCCCCCACGGGCCCCCGAGCCGGACCCCCGCAATGAGGTCGGCCAGATGGCCGAGGCCTTCAACCGCATGCTGGGCCATGTCGAGGACGCCCTCACCAAACGCCATGCCAGCGAGGAGAGGCTGCGCAGCTTCGCCGCCGACGCCAGCCACGAACTGCGCACCCCGGTCGCCTCGGTCCGCGGCCACGCCGAACTGGCCCTGCTCCACCCCGGCCCGGTCCCCCCGGAGGTGACCCGGGCCCTGGAACGCATCGCGGCCGAGTCCTCCCGCATGGGCGAGACGGTCGACGACCTGCTCCTGCTGGCCCGCCTCGACGCCGGCCGCCCCCTGGAACGCCGCCCCGTGGACCTCACCCGGCTGGTCCTCGACGCGGTGACCGACGCCCGGGCGGCGGGCCCCGGCCACCGCTGGACCCTCGACCTCCCGGAGGAGCCGGTCACCGTCACCGGCGACGCCCACCGCCTCCACCAGGTCCTCGCCAACCTCCTGGCCAACGCGCGCCTGCACACCCCCGAGGGCACCCAGGTCACCGTCACCCTGGAGACGGACCCCGCAGCGGCCCGCCTCCAGGTCCACGACAACGGCCCCGGCATCCCCGAGGACCTCCAGCCGAGGATCTTCGACCGCTTCACCAGAGCCGACCACCGCCGCACGAAGACGGGCACAGGCCTGGGCCTGTCGATCGTGTCGGCGGTGGTGGAGGCCCATGGAGGAACGGTCACCTCGACCAGCACCCCGGGCTCGACCACGTTCACTGTTGAGATCGGGATGAGCGGTCCGACATAGGGGCGCGGGGAACCGCGCGATCAACCACAGACGGCCCGCACCCGCACGACGACCCGCCTCACCCCAACGGGTTGAGCAGCTCACCCTTCCCTTCGAACGCGTACAACAACAGGTCCGTCATCTGGAAAACACCCGCATCCCGCCGCGCGTCCACCGGACTCAGGAACGGCCGCCAGAACGGATCCCGCACGATCGAGTACCGACTCCCCTCCATCGCCCGATGGAACGTCTCGGCCACGATCCGCCCCCCGACCCCGGTCAGCCGGCCACCCCCGTTCACCTCGGCCTCCCGCAGGATGTAGAACCACAGCGGACAGTCGGCGACCACCCGCTTGCGCAGCGCCTCGCTCAGCTGCGCCCCGTCCCGGTTCTCGAAGTCGGACGCGTTCAGCGGCTTGACCCCGACTCCCTTGGCCATGAGGTGCTTGGCCATCTGCTGCCCCGAGGCGAGCCGCAGCATGGTGCTCCGGGTCAGGTTGCGGAAGGCGAGGTTGCGCTCGATGTCGTCGGGCTTCGTCCCGCGTCCGCCGAAGGAGCCGAGCGGCAGCTTGGCCAGCGGGTTGACCAGCAGGGTGTCGATGCGCTTGGCGACATTGGCCTGCGCGTCCGTCACCCCGAGGTCGTCGCGGCCGGCCTCACGGAAGTCGAACAGCCTGCGCAGATCGGCGATCCAGTTGCTGGGCAGCCGCTCGAAGGCACCGGCCTCGGGGTCGTCCGGGCTGTCCGGCGGCGGGGACAGGATGCCGCTGGTGCCGGTGAACTGGAACAGCAGCGCCAGGGTGCCCCGGCCGTTGTCGAAGACGCGGTTCCAGTTGTAGGCGCCGCGCACCATGCTGTGCCCGAGCCGGTACGCGGCCACCGAGAACTCGATGGGCATGGTCGGGAAGTCGTGCTCGCCGGGCGAGGGGTCGACCACCTTGCGGCCCTTGGTGAAGACGTCCTTGACGATCGTCTCGTCGACGATCCTGGGCAGGAAGTCGGTGCGCAGCATCCACTGGTAGTGCTTGACGACGGCCTCGCGCGCCGACTCGAAGAGCACCGCGCTGGAGACGCCCTTGTCGGCGAGCTCGGTGGCCAGCCGGTTGTGGAACCGGATGAAGGCGCAGTGGATCTGGGCGACCGCGAGGTTCTCGTCGTTGCGCGGGTCGGGGATCAGCGGCCGGCGCCGCTCGGACTTCAGCGAGCCGATGCCCACCCGGGGCAGGTCGAAGCCGGCGAGCGGCTGCCCGGTGATGTCGGTGGCGCCGGGGATGCCCTGGGTGGTGCCCGTCTTGAGGTGGATGCCGTCGGGGTCGTAGAACCGTCCGTCGAAGCGGTGGTCCGGGCCCAGGCCGTACAGCGAGTCGAGGTCGAGGGCGGGCGAGCGGCCCTGGAGGAGCTGGCGGACCGTGATGTCGTCCTCGAGCTGTGCCGCGGTGGCGTCCAGGGTGAGGTCGTGGTCCACGAACTGGCCGAGGTAGGTGAAGCCGGCGGGCACCTTCGGATTGGCCGAGTCGGGCTGGGTCCGGGTGGTGTCGGTCATCGCCTGGGCCAGCTCCGTACGGGCGGCCCGGTCCAGCTGCCGCTCCGGCTTGGCCTGCGGGCCCAGCCGGGAGAACTGGAACTTGCGGAGGGCCTCGACGGTCGAGGCGGCCAGCGGCTCGGCGGGCTGCTCGTCCCGGGAGTCGGCGAGGACACCCTCGCCGACGACGTAGTACGAGGACCTGACGTGACGTTTGCTCTGTGGTTCGCGTGCGGGTCGGAACATGATTCCCCCATGTGTTCCCGAGGTCGCGCGGGTGGATGGAGGCCACGCTAGGCGACAAGAGCCCCGGAAGGGAGAATTCCGTCACATCATCTGATGATTGATTATTTCTGTACAATCAGTCAAAGCGCGTAAACCGGACAGGAGTTGATGTGTCCGGGCCCTGCTCACGGGGTCGGCGGCAGGGGCAGCGGCAGCCCGGGAAGGCCGTCGATACTGCTCGCGATGTGCTCCTTCTTGCCGAAGTAGGCGTCCAGCGAGACGTCGTCCTCCCGCGCGAACCGCTTCCCGTGCAGATCCCGGTCCTCCTCGTACGCCATGAAGGGCACCGCGTATCCGCAGGTGTCCCGGACCAGCTCGGCATGGACGACGATGATCGCCCGCAGTCCGTGCGGCGCCGGGTCGATGCCGGGGAAGCGGCGCAGGAGTTCCTTGAAGCGGGCGTCGTCCCGGAACACCGGCTCGCCCCGCCCGTGCACCCGCACGATGTTCGGCGGCCCCTGGAACGCGCACCACATCAGGGTGATCCGCCCGTTCTCCCGCAGATGCGCGATGGTCTCCGCGTTGGAGCCGGCGAAGTCCAGGTAGGCCACGGTGAGTTCGTCCAGCACCGCGAAGGAGCCCTTGAGGCCCTTGGGGGAGAGATTGACCGTGCCGTCGCCGGACAGCGGAGCGGTCGCCGTGAAGAAGACGGGCTGCTCCTCGATGAACGTACGGAGCCTGCCGTCGATGCGCTCGTAAGTCTTTCCCATGCCTAACGATTATTCGGGAAAGCGTTGCGTGTGTACATGCCGCAGCGGCCGCCCCGGCCGGCGCTTCCTCGGGGCGGCCACCGCGCCTGTCACGTCACTGGTTCAACGTGCAGGCGGCCAGGGCCTCCAGGCCCTGCGGCTTGGTGCCGGCCCGGCCGATGGAGATGGCGATGCGGTCGATCGTGGAGACGCGCTTGTCCTTCAGCGGGCCGAGGATCGCGTTCTGCACGAAGTTCGGGCCGCCCTGGCCGACGGTGTCGACCAGACGCTTGTTGGCCTCGTCGATCTGCGTCTGGAGCAGGGCCAGGTTGCGGTCGACCTCGGCCTGCGCGCGGGCGGGGATCGCCGGGAGCTGCGAGGCGACGTCCGGGCAGGTGATGGTGCCGACACCGCTCGCGTCGGCGCCGTTGTCCTCGGCCGCGTCGCCCGCGTTGCCGGTGTCCCCGGCGCCCTCGGCGGCGGTCTCGGCCGCGCCGGGCGTGGCCTCGGCCTCGTCGCCCGCGCCCGCCGCGTCGTCGCCTGCGGCGGCGTCGTCACCGGCGGCCACGCCGTCCGCGTTGAGGGTGCAGGGTGCGAGGGCCTCGAGGCCCTGGGGCTTGTCGGCGGTGCGGCCGATGGCGGTGGCCATGCGGTTGACGGTGGCGATCCGCTTGTCCTCCAGCGGGCCGAGGATCGCGTTCTGCACGAAGTTGGGGCCGCCCTGGCCGACGGTGTCGACCAGACGCTTGTTGGCCTCGTCGATCTGCGTCTGGAGCAGCGCGAGGTTGCGGTCGATCTCGGCCTGGGCGGAGGCCGGGATGTCGGGGAGCTGCGAGGCGACATCGGGGCAGGTGATGGTGCCGGGTCCGGCGGCGGCGAGCGTATTGGCGTTCGTGGTGCTGTCCTTGGACGACTCGCCGGCGAGGGCCTGGTTCACGACCACCGCACCGGTCAGGGCCAGAGCGGCGGCGCCGCCGATGATCGCCACGCGACGCTTGTTGTACTTGGGGAGAGCCCTGGACATGCGGATGCCTCACTTGGGTCAGGAGTGGGTTTACAAACGCGGCGCCAGCGTTCAGGGGTGAGTACGGGTAAGCGGTTGCGGTTGTTCAAGGTGACTTCAAAAGTCTTTGGATCTTTCCAAAATTGACGAATCATGCAATGCACTGCATACTCATGCATGACCTGGAGTGCAGCGGTGAGGAGCAACGCAGTGAGCAGCAACAGCGGTGACGTCCGGCTCTGGGGCGGCCGGTTCGCCGACGGTCCCGCCGAGGCCCTGGCCAAGCTGTCCGCGTCCGTCCACTTCGACTGGCGACTCGCGCCCTACGACATCGCCGGTTCGCGTGCCCACGCGCGCGTGCTGCACAAGGCGAACCTGCTCACCGAGGACGAGCTGACCCGCATGATCGCGGGCCTCGACCAGCTGGAGGCGGACGTCGCCGCCGGCACCTTCGTCGGCACCATCGCCGACGAGGACGTGCACACCGCCCTGGAGCGCGGCCTCCTGGAGCGCCTCGGCCCCGACCTCGGCGGCAAGCTGCGCGCCGGCCGCTCCCGCAACGACCAGGTCGCCACCCTCTTCCGGATGTACCTCCGGGACCACGCCCGGATCATCGGCGGCCTGATCGCCGACCTCCAGGACGCCCTGATCGGCCTCGCGGAGGCCCACCCGGACGTGGCGATGCCCGGCCGCACCCACCTCCAGCACGCCCAGCCGGTCCTCTTCGCCCACCACGTCCTCGCCCACGTCCAGTCCCTGTCCCGGGACGCCGAACGCCTGCGCCAGTGGGACGACCGCACCGCCGTCTCCCCGTACGGCTCCGGCGCCCTCGCCGGCTCCTCCCTCGGTCTGGACCCGGAGGCGGTCGCGGCGGACCTCGGCTTCGAGCGCGGCAGCGTCGGCAACTCCATCGACGGCACGGCCTCCCGTGACTTCGTGGCGGAGTTCGCCTTCATCACGGCGATGATCGGCGTGAACCTCTCCCGGATCGCCGAGGAGGTCATCATCTGGAACACGAAGGAGTTCTCCTTCGTGACCCTGCACGACGCGTTCTCGACGGGCTCGTCGATCATGCCCCAGAAGAAGAACCCGGACATCGCGGAGCTGGCGCGAGGCAAGTCGGGCCGTCTGATCGGCAACCTCACCGGTCTCATGGCCACCCTGAAGGCCCTGCCCCTCGCCTACAACCGCGACCTCCAGGAGGACAAGGAGCCGGTCTTCGACTCCTGTGACCAGCTGGAGGTCCTGCTCCCCGCGTTCACCGGCATGATGGCCACCCTCACCGTCCACCGCGAGCGCATGGAGGAACTGGCCCCGGCCGGCTTCTCCCTCGCCACCGACATCGCCGAGTGGCTGGTCAAGCAGGGCGTCCCCTTCCGGGTCGCCCACGAGGTCGCCGGCGAGTGCGTCAAGGCGGCCGAGGCCGAGAACAAGGAGCTGGACGAACTGACGGACGACCAGTTCGCGAAGATCTCCGCCCACCTCACCCCCGAGGTCCGCACGGTCCTCAACGTCCCCGGCGCCCTGGCCTCCCGCAACGGCCGAGGCGGCACGGCCCCGAGCGCGGTGGCGATCCAGCTGGCAGAGGTGAAGACGGACGTGGCGGCCCAGCACGAGTGGGCGACGGCGAAGAACAAGTAGGCATGCGTCGCCCCCGAGGGCCGCAGGCCCTCTGGGGGCGCGGGGCTGTATCGATTTGCGGCTCCGCCGCGTGGGCGCGACAAGCCACAACGCACCCGCACCCGCCGAACAACCGAACACGCCGAGCCCTGAGGCGAAGGTCATCGCAGGCTAGGTTGGTCAGGAGCCGTACCGGACCCGACCGAACGGAGCCCGCGATGCCCTTCGCCCGACTGGCCACAGCGACAACCCCCACCTGCCACATCGGACTGGGCCTCGCCGCAGTCGGCCGCCCCGGCTACATCAACCTCGGCCGGGACCAGGACCTCGGCGAGAACCGCACCGTGGAGGCCCTCCGCACCCGCACCCACGACCTCCTCGACGCCGCCTACGCCCAAGGCGTCCGCTACTTCGACGCCGCCCGCTCCTACGGCCGCAGCGAGGAGTTCCTCGCCGACTGGCTCAAGGCGAGGCCGGACGTCGACGACATCGTCGTGGGGAGCAAATGGGGCTACACCTACACGGCCGGCTGGTCGACGGACGCCGAGAAGCACGAGGTCAAGGACCACAGCGTCCGGACGTACGACCGTCAGCGCGCCGAGACCGCCGACCTGCTCGGCGACCGCCTCGACCTCTACCAGATCCACTCGGTGACCCCGGACAGCCCCGCGCTCACCGACAAGGAACTCCACGCGAAGCTCGCGCAGGCAGCCGCCCAGGGCGTCACCGTCGGCTTCTCCACCAGCGGCCCCGCCCAGGCGGACGCGATCCGTGCCGCCCTCGCCGTCACGGTCGACGGCGAACCCCTCTTCCGTACCGTCCAGTCGACGTACAACGCGCTGGAGACCTCGGCCGCCCCCGCCCTCGCCGAGGCCCATGACGCCGGTCTCACGGTGATCGTGAAGGAGGGCATGGCCAACGGCCGCCTCGCCGACCCGTACGCCCCGGAGCCCCTGAAGGCCGTGGCCGCCGAGACGGGCCTCGGCTGCGACGCGGTCGCCCTCGCGCTGGTCCTGCGCACACCGTGGGCCGGGGTCGTCCTCTCCGGCGCGGCGACCGCCACCCAGCTCGCCTCCAACCTCCACGCGGCCGTCGTGGACCTCGACGACGATCAGCTGTCCCGCCTGGCCGCCCTGGCCGAGGACCCGCAGACGTACTGGAACCACCGGGCCTCCCTGCCCTGGCACTGACCCCCGTCCGGGGCCGCACCTGCCACCCGTAATGAGTCACGCATGCCTACGATGAGACAAAGGTGTCTCATGTGGTCTATGGTTGTCTCATGGCCGTCGACCGTGACCACGTACTCCGCAGCGCCGCCGCCCTGCTGACCCGCAAAGCCACCGCGACCATGGACGAGGTCGCCAAGGCCGCCGGGATCAGCCGTGCCACCCTGCACCGGCACTTCGCCGGCCGCGACGCGCTCGTCCGCGCCCTGGAGGCGCTCGGCATCGAGGAGTGCGAGACCGCGCTGACCGCGGCCCGGCTGGACGAGGGCCCGGCGAGCGACGCCGTGGAGCGGCTGGTGCGCGAGATCGAGCCCGCCGCCGGACTCCTCGCCTTCCTCTACACCGAGAACCAGCTGTTCGAGGGCGAGGAGCAGAACCAGGGCTGGACCCGGATCGACGACCGCATCTCCGCGCTGTTCCGGCGCGGACAGCTCGCCGGCGAGTTCCGTATCGACCTCACGCCCGCCTGGCTCACCGAGGCGCTGTACGGCCTGCTGGCCTCCGGCGCCTGGCTGGTGCAGTCCGGCAAGGGCGCCCCCAGGGATTTCCGCCCCATGGTCGCGGGGCTGCTGCTCGGCGGCGCGCTCCGACATCCCGCACAACCGAGAGAGGAATCATGACCAGCACCCTGCGGCCGGCGACCACGAGCGAGGCGGTGAAGCGCCCGGACCGCTGGCTCGCGCTCTCCGTCCTCGTCCTCGCCGTGCTGCTGGTGGCCGTCGACGCGACCGTCCTCGGCCTCGCGACCCCGTACATCAGCGAGGATCTCCACCCCACCGGCACCCAGCTGCTGTGGATCGGTGACGTCTACTCCTTCGTCATCGCCGGTCTGCTGGTCTCCATGGGCAGTCTCGGCGACCGCATCGGACGCAAGCGGATCCTGCTCGGCGGCGCCACGGCCTTCGGCCTGATCTCCGTCCTGAACGCCTACGCGACGACCCCGGAGCTGATGATCGCGGCCCGCGCCCTGCTCGGCGTGGCCGGCGCGACCCTCATGCCCGCCACCCTCGCGTTGATCCGCAACCTCTTCCACGACCCCCGCGAACGCAGCCTCGCCGTCGGCATCTGGGGTGCGACCGCCTCGGCGGGCACCGCCGTCGGCCCCATCGTGGGCGGCTTCCTCCTCGAACACTTCTGGTGGGGCTCGGCCTTCCTGATCAACCTGCCGGTGATGGTGGTCCTGGTCCTGGTCGGCCTCAGGACGCTCCCCGAGTCGAAGAACCCCGACCCGGGCCCCTGGGACCTGATCAGCGTGGCCCTGTCCCTGATCGGCATGATCGCCGTCGTGTACGCGGTGAAGGAGGCCGCGAGCCACGGCCTGACCGGGGAATCCCTTGCCGTGGCCGTCCTCGGCCTGGCCGCGCTGCACGGCTTCGTACGCCGTCAGCTCACGCTGCCCCGGCCGCTGCTGGACATGCGCCTGTTCCGCAGGCGGGGGTTCAGCGGCGCGGTCCTGGCCGACATGCTGACCGTGCTCGGCATGTCCGGACTGGTCTTCTTCCTCTCCCAGTACCTGCAACTGGTGCAGGGCAGACGCCCCTTGGAGGCGGGCCTCGCCGAACTCCCCGCCGCCGTGGGCGCGGTGGTGGCCGGTCTGATCGCCGGCCGCGCGGCCCGCCGCTTCTCGGTGCGGTCCGTGGTCTCGGGCGGCCTGGCGGCGATCGGCCTGGCCCTGGCCGCCCTGACCCTGATCGACGCGACGACCGGCTACCCGGTCCTCGGCGCGGCCCTCCTCGCGGTCGGCGTCGGCGCCGGCTTCTCCTTCACGGTCACCGCCGACGTCATCCTCTCCTCGGTCCCCAAGGAACAGGCGGGAGCGGCCTCCGCGGTCTCCGAAACGGCGTACGAACTCGGCGCGGCCCTCGGCATCGCCGTACTCGGCTCGATCGTGACGGGCGTCTACCGCGACTTCCCGTCCCCGACGGGAACCCCGGAGGGGGCGCACGAGAGCCTGGGCGGCGCGATGGAAGCGGCGACGAGGATGCCCACGGCCGACGCGGAAACCATGCTCACCTCAGCCCGAGAGGCCTTCGTCAACGGCCTGAGCGTGGCCTCGGGGGTGGGCGCGGCGGTCCTGCTGGCGACAGCACTGGCGGCCTGGTTCCTGCTGAAGGAACAGCGCCTCGAGAACGCCGGGTGAGGGTCGCACGCCAGGGGCGCGGGGAACTGCGCGAACACCCCCCACGCCCCCGCACCCCCCACGCCCCCGCACCCGACAGCGAACCCCTACGCGGCCTTCGCCTTCGTCGCATACATGTCCACGTACTCCTGCCCCGACAACCGCATGACCTCAGCCATCACGGAATCGGTCACCGCCCGCAGCACATACCGATCCCGGTCCATCCCGTCATAACGGGAGAACTCCATCGCCTCGCCGAACCGGACGGTGACCCGCCCGGGCCGCGGCATCCCCGCCCCGCCCGGCTGCAACTTGTCCGTGCCGATCATCGCGAACGGAACGACGGGCGCCCCGGTCATCAGCGTCAGCCGCGCGATACCGGTGCGCCCCCGGTACAGCCGGCCGTCGGGGGAGCGGGTCCCCTCGGGGTAGATCCCGAAGACCTTCCCCTCCTCCAGTACCCGCCGCCCGGTCATGAGCGCGGCCACACCCCCGCGGCCGCCGTCCCGGTCCACCGGGATCATGCCGACGCCGGTGAAGAACCAGGCCATCAGCCGGCCCTTGAGGCTCTTGCCGGTGACGTACTCGTCCTTGCCGATGAAGAAGACCTGCCGGTCGCACACGAGCGGCAGGATCATCGAGTCGATGAAGGTCAGGTGGTTGCCGGCCAGGATGACCGGGCCGTCGCCCGGGATGTGCTCCACGCCCTCGACCCGGGGGCGGAACATCAGGCGCATGACCGGTCCGAGCACTGCCTTGATGAGCGCGAAGCGGGACAACGGGCCCTCCGATGCCAAGGGAAAACGGTATGAGTCTGTGCAGGTGAGGACGATACTCGCGGCCCCCGGGGTGACGCACATCGGGTTCACCCAGGCCTTACGCACTGTTGACGTACGTTTACCTGGATGGCGGCATTTTCACCTGCCCGTCACCCTCGTATCCGTCGTATCCGTCGTATCCGTGTTCCTGCCGGACGCCTTCCCCGTCCTGCTCCGGGCATTCCGACGCCCCGTCACCTTCGCGCCCGGCACCTGCCATCCATCATCACCCGCGTGTTCGGACCGACGTCTCCCGACGGTCATGTCCACGCCCCTACGATCGGGCCGCACGAAGGACCGACGGCAGGAGGGCCGCAATGGGATCGCAGGACGCGTGGGAGCCGAACGAGCGGAAGACCACGGGCGGGACGACCGGACGCCGGGCGCTGCTCGGCGCGGCCGTGCTCGGTGCCACCGGGAGCGTTCTCGGCCTGAACGGCACGGCACGCGCCGCCGAGGCCCGCCACTCCGCCAGGGGCGGGCTGCAGAGCCTCCCCGTGCCGACGATCATCGGTCACCGCGGCGCCAGCGGCTACCGCCCCGAGCACACCTTCGGCTCCTACCAGCTCGCCCTCGACCTGGGCGCGGACATCGTCGAGGCCGGCGACCTGGTCCCCACCAGGGACGGCCATCTGGTCTGCCGTCATGAGCCCGAGATCGGCGGCACCACGGACGTCGCCGACCACAAGGAGTTCGCCGACCGCAGGACCACCAAGGTCCTCGACGGCGTCTCCACCACCGGCTGGTTCACCGAGGACTTCACACTCGCCGAGCTGAAGACGCTGCGCGCGGTCGAGCGCATCCCGGCCAACCGCCCGCACAACACGCTCTACAACGGCCGCTGGGAGATCCCCACCTTCGAGGAAGTCCTCAGGTGGCAGGACGAGCAGACCCGCAAGCGCGGCAAGCAGGTCTGGATCTACCCCGAGACCAAGCACCCCACCTACTTCCGCAAGCTGGGCCTCGGCCTGGAGGAGCGGGTCGCCAAGCTGCTGCACAAGCACGGCAAGGACCGGAAGAACTCGCCGGTCATCCTGCAGTCCTTCGAGCCGAGCAGCATCCAGCGCCTGAACAAGCTGGTCGACAACCCGCTCGTGGTCCTGCTCTCCGCCGTGAACACCCGCCCCTGGGACTTCGTCGAGGCGGGCGACCCGCGCACGGTCGCCGACCTGATCACCCGGACCGGCCTGAGAGAGATCGCCGGCTACGCCCGGGGCATCGGCCCCACCCTCGACCTGGTCATCCCGAAGGACGCGAGCGGCAACCTCACCACCCCCACCACCCTGGTGAAGGACGCCCACGCGGTCGGCCTGATCCTGCACCCGTACACGATGCGCAACGAGAACCCGTTCCTGCCGGCGAACTTCCGCAAGGGCACCGACGCGGACGCGTACGGCGACGCCTTCGGCGCCTTCCGCACCTACTTCGCGACCGGCATCGACGGTGTCTTCACCGACAACGCCGACACCGGTGTCCTCGCCCGCGAGGACTTCGTCAACGGCTGAGTCCCCGTTGGAGTGACATCCGGCCGCGCGGGCAACCAGCCGCCCGCGCGGCCGCATCGTCCGGCACATGACGCACGACCTGCTCACCGACCTGCGCCCCCTGCTCACCGCGGAGGCCTCCGCCGAGGCGCACGCCACCGGCACCGAACCGGGAGACCTGGAACAGGCGGTCTGGCTCCGCCTCCTGGAGCGCCTCGCCACCGACGGCCCGCCGCTCGACCCCCCGGTCTGGCTGCGCCGGGCCGTGCGCGCGGAGGCCCGCCGCACCCGGCGCGCGACCCGCTTCGAGCAGCCGTACGAGACCGACCCGGCCGACGACCGCGACCGCGGCCCCGAGCAGCTCGCCCTTGCCGCCGCCCGCCGCCGCGCCCTGCGCGAGGCGGTGCGCCGCCTCCCCGGCCGCTGCCCCCGTCTCCTCCAGGCGTTTCTCTCGCCCGAGGACCCCACCTACCAGGAGATCGCGGGTGAGTTGGGTATCTCACAGGGGAGTATCGGCCCGGAACGTTCCAGATGTCTGGGATGTCTGAGGCGTTTGCTTGCACCGGAGGTTGCGGCCCGCCAACTGCGGGGATAGGAGTGATGGACCAGAGGCGATCAGGTGAGCGGGAGGCGTGCGCACATGGGCATGAGCGTGACCATCTCGGTGGCGACCGAGCAGGATGCCGAGCAGATCTTCGTGCTGCAGTACCTGTGTTTCCAGAGCGAAGCCGCGCTGTACGGCAACTACCGCATCGCCCCGCTCGTCCAGACCCTGGACTCGGTCAAGGGGGAACTCGCCTCCGACTGCGTCTATGTGGCCAGGCTCGGCGACGAGGTGGTCGGTTCGGTCCGTGGTCACATCACCGAGGACGGCGCCGCCTCCATCGGCCGCCTCTGCGTCCACCCCCGCCTCCAGGGTCACGGCATCGGCGCCCGCCTCCTGCGCGCCGCCGAAGCGGCCCTCGCCGAGGAGCGCGGCGCCAAGAAGTTCCGCCTCCACACGGGCCACCGCAGCGAGGGCAACCTCCGCCTCTACCGCCGGGTCGGCTACGAGACGGTGGGCACGGCCGAGGGCACGGACGGCGTCCCGATGATCGTCCTGGAGAAGGCGGCGGGGGAGTACGCGGCTACGGCTTAGCCGTAGGGGACTTCCGCAACCAGTACAGGGCGGACAGCGGCAGCAGCACGGGAATGAACACATATCCCAGGCCGAAGTCGGACCACACGGTCGAGTCGGGGAACGCCCCGGGCTCGACCAGCGTCCACGTCCCCACGATCAGCACGCCCGCGAGTTCGGCGGCGCAGCACAGCCGGGCCGCCCGCCGCGCCGTCTCGCCGCCCCGCACCAGCGAGTACGTGATGAACGCGTACACCACACCCGCGACGGCGGACAGGGTGTACGACAGCGGCGCCCGGTCGAACTCCGTGGCGATCTGGTACACCGACCGCGACACCGCCCCGACGACCATCACGCCGTAGAACCACACCAGCACCAGGCCGGGCCCGCTGATCAGCCGGGCCGGCTTCTCCTGAACGGCCGTCATCTCAGCCTCCCCAGATGTCGTAGAGCCGCACTTCCAGCACCGCCAGCACGACGGCCGACGCGGCGACCGTCACCGACCCCCACCGCGTCCGCTCGGACAGCGACATGAGCCCCGCCGCCGGCACGCACGCGAACGCGCCCAGCAGATACGCCACGAAGATCGTCGTGCCCTGCACCGGCTTCTGGCCCCACGCCAGCAGCACGATCCCGATCACCAGCTGCATCAGCGCCAGCACCGAGACCACGGCCATCCCCATGAAGTGCCAGTCCTTCGTCGGCTGGTCACGATGGGCCGCCCAGCCGCACCAGGCGGCGAGCAGCAGCGCGGCGACGCCGGTCACCAGGGTCAGGACATCAAGCATGCGGTGACCCTATTACGCCGTAATCGACACCACGCGTCCGCCCCCGTGCTCTCCACCGCCGTCCACGCCCGTCCACGCCTGTCCATGCTTGTCCAGCATACGGACAGGCGTTTCTTTGTCAGTACCGTACATCTGCTTTACTGATGCACATGACCACGACGAGCAGCCGCACCCTTGCGACCGAGGCGATCCTGACGCCCGGCGTGCGCTGTATGTGTCGTATGTGTCGAATGTGCGCCTGCTAGCGGGCACCCGCACCACCCCGAGCCTCCGCTCCGCGCACCTGCCCTCCCGGGGAATCCCCGGCCGCAGACGTGCCGCGTCCTGAACGAACGCACCCGTGCGCCCGGGCACACCCACGCCCGCGCACTCGACAGTGACGGAAACCCACGTGATCACCACCACGGGCCTGAGCAAGGTCTACCGCTCGCGCGGCCGTGCGGTCACCGCCCTCGACGGCGTCGACCTGCACGTTCGCGAAGGCGAGGTGTACGGCGTCATCGGCCAGTCCGGCGCCGGCAAGTCCTCGCTGATCCGCTGCGTCAACCTCCTGGAACGCCCCACCGCCGGCACGGTCACCGTCGCCGGCCAGGACCTCACCGCCCTCGCCGGCCGCGGAGCGCGGGCCGGCAAGGAGCTGCGGCAGGCCCGCAGCCGGATCGGCATGGTCTTCCAGCACTTCAACCTGCTGTCCTCGCGGACCGTCCAGGACAACGTCGAACTCCCGCTGGAGATCCTCGGCGTCTCCGGCAGGGAACGCTCCCGCAAGGCGCTGGACCTGCTCGACCTGGTCGGACTCGCCGACAAGGCGAAGTCCTACCCCGTCCAGCTCTCCGGCGGCCAGAAGCAGCGCGTCGGCATCGCCCGCGCCCTCGCCGGCGACCCCAAGGTGCTGCTGTCCGACGAGGCGACCAGCGCCCTCGACCCGGAGACCACCCGCTCCATCCTCCAGCTGCTGCGCGACCTGAACCGGCAGCTGGGCCTGACCGTCCTGCTCATCACCCACGAGATGGACGTGGTCAAGTCGATCTGCGACTCCGCCGCCCTCATGGAGCGCGGCCGGATCGTGGAGTCCGGCACGGTCAGCGAACTGCTCGCCACCCCCGGCTCCGAACTGGCCGCCGCGCTCTTCCCGGTGGGCGGCGAGGCCACCGGCGAGGACCGCACCGTGGTCGACGTCACCTTCCATGGCGAGAGCGCCACCCAGCCGGTCATCTCCCAGCTCTCGCGCACCTACAACATCGACATCTCCATCCTCGGCGCCGCCGTCGACACCGTCGGCGGACTCCAGATCGGCCGGATGCGCATCGAACTGCCCGGCCGCTACGAGGACAACGTCGTACCGATCGGCTTCCTGCGCGAACAGGGCCTGCAGATCGACGTACTGCTCGCGGAGGGCGCCAAGTGACCTGGTCGGAGATGCAGCCCCTGCTGGAACAGGCCTGTTGGGACACCCTCTACATGGTCGG
The DNA here is from genome assembly GCF_040630255.1 of Streptomyces sp. NPDC005820. Lineage (NCBI taxonomy): Bacteria > Bacillati > Actinomycetota > Actinomycetes > Kitasatosporales > Streptomycetaceae > Streptomyces > Streptomyces sp. NPDC005820. The sequence goes on along the minus strand of NZ_JBEXXE010000008.1, from coordinate 88,020 downwards.
CTGGTCCACCCTCATGGCCGTCGCCGGCGGACTGCCGCTCGGTCTCCTCCTCGTCCTCACCGACAAGGGCGGACTGCTCCAGAACGTCGTCGCCAACAAGGTGACCGGGCAGATCGTGAACATCGCCCGCTCGATGCCGTTCATCATCCTGATGGTGGCCCTCATGGGCTTCACCCGCACCATCACCGGCACGACCATCGGCCGCGAGGCCGCCATCGTGCCGCTCGCCATCGGCGCCATCCCGTTCTTCGCCCGCCTGGTCGAGACGGCTGTCCGCGAAGTGGACGGCGGACTCGTCGAGGCCGTGCAGTCGATGGGCGGCAACACCTGGACCGTCGTACGGAAAGTCCTCGTACCCGAGTCGCTGCCCTCGCTCATCTCCTCCACGACCACCACGGTCGTCGCCCTCATCGGCTACTCCGCCATGGCCGGCACGGTCGGCGCCGGCGGCCTCGGCGACATCGCGATCCGCTACGGCTACCAGCGCTTCGAGACCGACCTGATGTGGATCACCGTCGCGATCCTCGCCGTCGTCATCTCCCTCATCCAGTTCGCCGGCGACTGGGCCGCCCGCTCCCTGCACCGCCGCGGCGGACGCTCCGGCCCCGCCCCGAAGCTGCGGCTGCTGAAGACCGAGGAGCCGGCCGCCGCCGAGGTGAGCAAGGCCGCATAAGGCCCCCCGAACTCCCCGCACACCCACAGCGGGGCCGCACCACCCCTAGGAAAGGCACTTTTCGTGCGTAACACCGCCAAGACCACCACCGCCGTCCTCGCCGCCGGAGCCCTCACCCTCGGACTCAGCGCCTGCGGCTCGGACAAGGACTCCGGCAGCACCGACGCGAACGCCACGCTGACCGTCGCCGCGACCCCCACCCCGCAGGGCGAGATCCTCACCTACATCAAGGACAACCTCGCCGAGAAGGCCGGCCTCGACCTGGAGGTCAAGGAGTTCACCGACTACGTGACCCCCAACACGGCCGTCCAGCAGGGCGAGGTCGACGCCAACTACTTCCAGCACCAGCCGTACCTCACCGACTTCAACAAGAAGAACGGCACCGACATCGTCGCCGTCCCGGGCGCCACCGTGCACCTGGAACCGCTCGGCCTCTACTCCCAGGGCGTCAAGAAGCTCGACGACCTGAAGAAGGGCGCCACCGTCGCCCTGCCGAACGACACCACCAACGAGGCCCGCGCGCTGAAGCTGCTCGAGGCAAACGGCCTGATCGGGCTGAAGTCCGGCGTCGGCTACGACGCCACCCCCAAGGACGTCACCTCCAACCCCAAGAACCTCGAGTTCAAGGAGCTGGAGGCGGCCCAGCTGCCGCGCTCCCTCGCCGACGTCGACGCCGCGGTGATCAACGGCAACTACGCGCTGGAGGCCGACCTCAGCCCCGCCGAGGACGCGCTCGTCGCCGAGTCCGCCCAGGACAACCCGTACGCCAACTTCCTCGCCGTGAAGAAGGGCGACGAGGACGACCCGCGGATCCAGAAGCTCGCGAAGCTGCTCACCTCGCCCGAGGTGAAGAAGTTCATCGAGGACAAGTACGACGGCGCCGTCGTCGCCGCGTTCTGACCGCCCCCGCCGGTCGCCCCGCAACCCACGGGGTCCGCTCCCTCACGAAGGGTGGGGACCCCGTGGTGCCGTTCAGTGCTTTCATGCTGCATGCTGGGCAGTTCAGCGGGTCCTGACGGTCCGGTAGGTACGGACCGCACGGGCACCGAGGTTTCGAAGGCTACGGAGCGGCTTCATGACGAGCACCTTCCCCACCATCTCCATCAGCACGGAGCGGTTGGTGCTGCGGCCCCTCGACGAGGACGACGTGCCCGCCCTGGCCGAGATGATGAACGACGAGCAGATCGGCGCCTGGACAGGCGTCCCGCAGCCCTACAGCCAACAGGCGGCCCACCGCTGGATCACCGAGGACGCCCCCGACGAACGCACGGCGGGACGCGGCCTCGCCTTCGCCGTCACCGAGTTCCTCACCCAGCGGCTCGTCGGCGTCATCCAGCTCGCCAGGACCGACTGGCACGTCCGGTCCACCGAACTGTCGTACATCGTCGCCTCCTGGGCCCGCGGCGAGGGCTACGCCTCCGAGGCCGCCCTCGCCACCGCCCAGTGGCTGTTCACCGACCAGAAGTTCGAACGCATCGAGCTGCGCACGGCCGCCGACAACACCGCCTCCCAGCAGGTCGCGCAGAAGATCGGCTGCATCAGCGAGGGCGTCCTGCGCGGCGCATGCATAGCGCGGGCCCGCGCCGAGGACGACACCTGGACCGAGGTCCGCACCGACTACATCGTCTGGAGCCTGCTGCCCGAGGACCTCGAGGGCGCCGGCGACCAGTTCGCCGAGGGCGGCGGCTTCACGTCGTACACCGACTGGAACTGAACCCCGGGCCGCCGATCGCACAACAGTCCGGCCCGCACGACCAGGTACCCTCACGGAGCCCGCTGCCTGCGTGAACCCCCGGGAGACTGACGACGATGGCCGACCGCGTCACGGTGATCGGCTGGGACGGCTCGCCGCTGACCGCCGCGGCCCGCTCGGCACTCGGCGCCGCCACGCTCGTGGCCGGCGCCGCCCACCACCTGGCGCTGCCCGAGATCCCGCCCGCCGCCGAGCGCATCCGTCTGGGCAGCGTCTCCCTCGCCGCCCGCCGTATCGCCGGCCACCGGGGCACCGCGGTCGTCCTCGCCGACGGGGACCCGGGCTTCTTCGGCGTCGTACGCACCCTGCGCGCACCCGAGTTCGGCCTGGAGGTCGAGGTCGTCCCGGCCGTCTCCTCCGTCGCCGCCGCCTTCGCCCGCGCCGGGATGCCCTGGGACGACGCCGAGGTCGTCGTCGCCCACCGGCGCACCCTGCGCCGCGCGGTCAACGTCTGCCGCGCCCACACCAAGGTCGCCGTCCTCACCTCGCCCGGCGCCGGCCCCGCCGAGCTCGGGCTGCTCCTGGAGGGCGTGCACCGCACCTTCGTGATCTGCGAGGAACTCGGCACCGACCGCGAGCGGGTCAGCGTCCTCACCTCCGACAAGGCCGTCGACCACACCTGGCGCGACCCCAACGTCGTCATCGTCATCGGCGGCCCGGTGACCGTCGGCGACGGCGGCGGCTGGCTCGCCGGGCGCGACCCGGGCACCGGACCGCGCGGCTGGTCCCTGCCCGCCGACGCCTACGGCGGCGACCTCGGCGAGGGCGAGTCGGACCTGCTGCGCACGGCCCAACTCGCCCGGCTCGGACCGCGCGTCGGCGACCTCGTCTGGGACATCGGCTGCGGCAGCGGCGCCTTCGCCACCGAGGCCGCGCGGGCCGGCGCCGCCGTCCTCGCCGTCGACCGGGACCTGCAGGCCTGCGCCCGCACCGACGCCACCGCCCGCCGCTACGGCGTCCAGCTCCAGATCGTCCGCGGCAGCGCCCCACACGTCCTGGAGAACCTGCCCGAGCCGGACGTCGTCCGCGTCGGCGGCGGGGGAGCGGCCGTGGTCTCGGCCGTCGCCGACCGCCGCCCGCAGCGCATCGTGACCCACGCGGCGACCCGCGACGCCGCCGAGCGCGTCGGCCGCGATCTGACCGAGCACGGCTACCGCGTCGAGTGCGCCCTCGTGCAGTCCGTCCAACTCGACACACGGGTCTGGACCGAGACCGAACGGAGCGTCGCGTTCCTGCTCAGCGGGGTTCTGCCGGACCGCCGGACGTGACCCGATTCGCTCTCCCCGTGATCCTGTTGTCGTACCGCTCGCGGTAGGCTGAACGATCGTCGTACCGCTTCCGTTCGCCCGGCACTTCGTCGGCCAATGTCCGGAAAACACATCCCTTTTGGGGTGAGGCGTGGTACGGCAGAACCGGAGGGCGCGCAACGTGGCGCAGTCCACAGCGGAGCGACGGAGATCGACCTGTCGCTGGGCGACGACGGCCGGGACAATGCCACTGAATGGCTTTGTCGCTTTTTCGGGCGGTCGTTCGTGCCGCTGGGCACGGACGCTCGTTCTTCACTACGGGGCGATCGGTGCGCCGTTCCGGGTGAGCTGGTCGTAGGAGCACTAAACCGATGGGCGAGGGGTACGCATGACCGACACCGGCCAGGTCCCGGGCGAGGGGCTGCCGGAGAACGCAGGCACGGTGGAACAGCCGGGCGCCTCCGCGCACGGCGCGTACACCTACCTCTCCGAGACCACCGCCGAGGACGAAGACCTGTTGCTGCTGCCGGGCGCCCAGAGCGCCTGGGGCAACGAAGTGGCGCCGCCCGCGCCCGAGCCGGTCGTCGAGACGGTCCACGAGCCCGGCCCGCACGAGATCTCCGGCCGCGACAGCGGCTCGGTCGACCTCAGCGCCGTACGGCTGCCCAGCCCCGCCGCACCGCCTCAGCAGGCCCCGCGCCGGCCCCTCCACCTGGGCCCGCCGATCCCCGACGCCTCCGCCAGCCCGGTCCGCTCCCTCGCCGACCGCGGCCCGGCCGGAGCCCCCGTACGCCACCCGGTCCAGCCCGCCTCCGGCCCCGAGTACCTCGACGTCGCGCCCCTGCGGGAGATGCCTCCGCAGGGAGCCGCGCCCTGGGGAACCGCGGCCCAGGGGCCGGTAGCCACCGGGGTGACGACTGCGGAAACGGTTGCTCCGGTTCCGGTGACGGTCCCGGCGACGGAACCGTCGGCCCCGGAGCCTGGGCCGCTGGGCGTCGCCGACGCCGTCGTGGCCCGCGTGGCGACGGAGGCGGTCGCCGCGACGGCCCCGCCGGAGGCGCAGGGCGCCGCGGCGGCGTACGGCGGAAGCGGTGGCGAGGCCGGGGGTGGTGAGGGTGGCGGTGACGTCAGGCCTACGACCCCTGCGGCGCGGGTTCCCGGAGCCGTGACCGTGGATCCGGTGTGGACGCCCGCCCCGGCGCCGGTCGAGCCCGGCCTCTTCTCCCCGACCCTGTCCGGCGTCGTCGACCCCGGCCAGCTGCTCGGAGCGGCTCTGATCGCCGAGGGCGAGCAGGATGTCGCGGATGAGGTAGCCGAGGAGGTGGAGGAGACAGTCCAGGTGACCGCGGCCGAACAGCCGGCCGGATTCGCCGAGCCTTTCGCCGCGCCGCCTGTGGAGGCGGTGCCCGTACCGGCGGCGCCGGCGGCGCCGGAGGCGCTGGAGGTTCCGGCGGCACCGGAGGCTCCGCAGGCCGCCGACTCGGGCGAGGCCGAGGGTGCTGTGGCCGCCGCGGTTGCCGGGGCGGTCCCTGCCGAAGGGGTTCAGGCCGAGACGGTCCAGGTTGTGGAGACAGCCGCCGTCGAGACAGCCGCCGTCGAGGAGGCGCAGGCGCCCGGGGTGAACGCTGCCGAGGCGGCCCCGGCGGCCGAGGTGGCCCAGAGTGCCGAGGTGGCGCAGGTTGCGGAGGCCGCCGTATCCGAGGTGGCGCAGGCTCCCGAGGATGGTGTTTCCGAGACGGCCGAGACGGCCGAGGTCGCCGACGTGCCCGCCCCCGACGCGGTCGACGCTTCCGTGGCGCCCGAGCCCGAGGCGGCGCAGGCTGCGGAGGCGAGCCCCGCAGAGGCGGCCCAGCCCTCCGAGGCGTCGGCACCCGTGTCCGAGCCCCCGGTTCCGGACGAGACCCCGGTCAAGGAGGTGGCACAGACCGTCACCCCCGCGCCCGAGACCGAGGCCCAGGCCCCCGAGCCTGTCGCGCTCGTTGAGGCACCCGCACCGGCCGAGCCCGCGCAGGAAACCGTGGCCGCAGAGCAGGAGACTCCCGCGGTCGCCGTCGACGCTCTCGTGCCCACGCAGGCCGCCGAGCCTCCGGTGCCCGCGGCCCTCCCCGAGACCACTCCGTCCGCGGAAGCCGCCACCGGCCCCGACACCGCGCAGCCCGCCGAAGCCGCCGCCACGCCAGAGGCCCCCAGTGCCCCCGAGGCCGCGCAGCCCGCCGAAGCCCCCGCGGTTTCCGACGCCCCCCTGCTCACAGAGCCGACTGCCGCTCCCGTAGAGGCCGACGCCGTCGCCCCCGCCGCTCCCGCAGAGGTCGAAGCGGCCCAGCCCGTCCAGCCCATTCAGCCCGCCGAGGCCGCGGTGGCCCCGCCCGCCGAACCGGACGCGGTGCAGCCGCAGCCCGAGCCCGTGGCGGAGAACCACCCCACCCCCGAGCAGGCGGAGGCCGCCGCCCCGACCGCGGACGCGCAGCCGGAGCCGGAGCCGCAGCCGGAGGTGAACCCGGAGGAGCCGGCGGCGGTGACCGAGCCGCTCGCGCCCGCCGCCCATCAGCCGGACACGGCGTCTCAGGCCCCGGACGCCCCCGCGCCGACCCCCGCCCCCACCCCGGCGGCGCCCCCGCAGCAGGAGACACCGACCGAAGCCGAAGCGGAAGCCGTTGCGGCGGCTCCCGAAGAGGTCCCCGCGGCGCCCCGGGCGATCCCCGCTCCCAGCCCGCAGCCGGACCAGCCCGTGGGTACGTTCGTCCCGGTCGAGGGCAATGTCGCGACCACCCCGCACGTCGCCCCGGTCCCGGCCCAGGCGGTGGCCCTCCCCACGGACGACCGGCAGCCCGCCGACGCCCGACCCGAGGCACCGGTAGAGGTGACCGAGGCAGCGGAGGCGGCACCGGCGGAACAGCCCCCCGTCACCGTGGCTCCCGCGCAGCCCGCCGCTCCCACCGTCCCCGCCCCCCGCGCGGCCGACCCCGCTCCCGTCCCGGCGACCCCGGACCCGGAGCCCGAGGCCGACGTCCAGGCCGACCCCGACCCCGAGGTCGCGCAGAGCCCGGAGGACCTGGAAACCAGGGCCGCCGACCAGGAAGAGAGCCCGGCCACCGTGGAAGAAGCCAGAGAGTCCACCGGCCCCGCCGCGCCCGCGTACGACGATGCCGAGCGCGAGGCCGTCCTGAAGGTCATGCGCGAGCGCCGTGACATCCGCAACGGCTTCCGCGGCGACCCGATCCCGCACGAGGTGCTGCTGCGCGTCCTGGAGGCCGCCCACACCGCGCCGTCCGTGGGCCATTCGCAGCCCTGGGACTTCGTCGTCATCCGCTCCGCCGAGACCCGGCGCGCGATGCACGAACTGGCGATGCGTCAGCGCGACGCGTACGCCAAGTCCCTCCCCAAGGGCCGGGCGAAGCAGTTCAAGGAACTGAAGATCGAGGCCATCCTCGAGACCCCGGTGAACATTGTCGTCACCGCCGACCCGACCCGCGGCGGCCGGCACACCCTGGGCCGGCACACCCAGCCGCAGATGGCGCCGTACTCCTCCGCGCTCGCGGTCGAGAACCTCTGGCTCGCGGCGCGCGCCGAGGGCCTCGGCGTCGGCTGGGTCAGCTTCTTCGACGAGCGCGAGATGGTCCGCGCCCTCGGCCTGCCCGATCACCTCGAAGTCGTCGCCTACCTCTGCGTCGGCTACGTCGACGAGTTCCCGCCCGAGCCCGAGCTGATGCAGGCCGGCTGGGCCAAGCGCCGCCCGCTGTCCTGGGTCGTGCACGAGGAGACGTACGGCCGTCGCGCGCTGCCCGGCGAGGACCCGCACGACCTGCTCGCCGAGACCGTCGCCAGCGTCCGTCCGCTGGACGCCAAGGCGCTGGGCGAGGCGTGGGAGCGGCAGAAGCGGATGACCAAGCCGGCCGGGGCGCTCGGCATGCTGGAGATCATCTCCGCCCAGCTGTCCGGCCTGTCCCGGCAGTGCCCGCCGCCGATCCCGGAGCCCGCGGCCGTCGCGATCTTCGCGGGCGACCACGGTGTCCACGCCCAGGGCGTCACCCCCTGGCCGCAGGAGGTGACGGCCCAGATGGTCGCCAACTTCCTCGGCGGGGGAGCGGTCTGCAACGCCTTCGCGAGCCAGGTGGGCGCGGAGGTCTGCGTGGTGGACGTGGGCGTGGCCGCCGACCTCCCGGCGACCCCCGGCCTTCTGCCCCGCAAGGTCCGCGCGGGCACGTCCGACATGACCGCGGGCCCCGCGATGACCCGTGAGGAGGCCCAGCAGGCCATCGAGGTCGGCATCGAGACGGCCCGCGACCTGGTGGCGGCCGGCAACAAGGCCCTGCTGACGGGCGAGATGGGCATCGCGAACACCACCGCGTCCGCCGCCCTCATCTCGGTCTTCACGGGCGCCGACCCCTCCGAGGTCACGGGCCGCGGCACCGGCATCAACGACGAGACCCTCGCCCGCAAGACCGAGGTGGTCCGCCGTGCCCTCGAACTCCACCAGCCGGACCCGGCCGACCCGATCGGCGTCCTGGCCGCGATCGGCGGCTTCGAACACGCGGCGATGGTCGGCCTCCTCCTCGGCGGCGCGTCCCTGCGGACGCCGGTGATCCTGGACGGCGTCAGCGCCGGCGCCGCCGCCCTGGTCGCCCGCGCGATCGCCCCCGAGGTCCTGGCGGCCTGCATCGCCGGGCACCGCAGCGCGGAGCCGGGCCATGTGGCAGCCCTGAACAAGCTGGGCCTGCGCCCCTTGGTCGACCTGGACCTCCGCCTCGGCGAGGGCACGGGTGCTCTCCTGGCCCTCCCCCTGGTCCAGAGCACGGCGCGCGCCATGCACGAGGTGGCGACCTTCGACTCGGCGGGAGTCACCGAGAAGTAGTAGGCGAGGGGGCCAACGGTCCCTTTGTCGGCCGACCGTGGTCGTGGGCAGTCGTTCCTCCCCCAGTGCCTCAAGGGCCGGGGAGGTACCCCCAGCGGAACGGGTGGGCACAACCACCCACAGCCGTGCACACGGCCACGCTGCCCAGCCACCGGACACCAGCCCCGCCAAAACCCCCGCCCGCTTAAAATCCGCACGTCAGGGCACCGCACCGCCGCCCCCAGAGGAGCCGCCCCTCATGGCCGAACACCCCGCCTACCCCGTAGGCCTCCGCCTCGCCGGCCGCAGGGTCGTCGTCCTCGGCGCCGGCCAGGTCGCCCAGCGCCGCCTCCCCGCCCTGATCGCAGCAGGCGCGGACATCCACCTCGTGTCCCCCGAGGCGACCCCCTCCGTGGAGGCGATGGCCGACGCCGGCGAACTCACCTGGCACCGGCGCCCCTACGCCGAAGGCGACCTCGCGGAGGCCTGGTACGCCCTGATCGCCACCAGCGACCAGGAGGCCAACACCCACGCCTCGGCCGAAGCGGAGCGCCACCGCGTGTGGTGCGTCCGCTCCGACGACGCCGACAAGGCGACCGCCTGGACCCCGGCCACCGGCACCAGCGAGGGCGTCACCGTCGCCGTCCTCACCACGGACGCCAAGGGCCGCGACCCCCGCCACACCGCCGCCATCCGGGACGCCGTCGTGGCGGGCCTGCGCGACGGCACGCTCGTGGCCCCCCACCACCGCACCCGCACCCCCGGCGTCGCCCTCGTCGGCGGCGGCCCCGGCGACCCCGACCTGATCACGGTCCGCGGCCGCCGTCTCCTCGCCGAGGCCGACGTCGTCATCGCCGACCGCCTCGGCCCGCGCGACCTCCTCGCCGAACTCCCCCCGCACGTCGAGGTGATCGACGCGGCGAAGATCCCGTACGGCCGTTACATGGCCCAGGAGGCCATCAACAACGCGCTGATCGAGCACGCCAAGCAGGGCAAGTCGGTGGTCCGTCTCAAGGGTGGCGACCCGTACGTCTTCGGCCGCGGCATGGAGGAACTGCAGGCCCTCGCCGAGGCGGGCATCCCCTGCACGGTCGTCCCCGGCATCTCCAGCTCCATCTCGGTCCCGGGCGCGGCCGGCATCCCGGTCACCCACCGCGGCGTGGCCCACGAGTTCACGGTCGTCAGCGGTCATGTGGCCCCCGACGACGAACGCTCCCTGGTCGACTGGCCGTCCCTCGCCAGGCTCACCGGCACGCTCGTGATCCTCATGGGCGTCGACAAGATCGGGAAGATCGCCGAGACGCTCGTCGCGCACGGCAAGCCGGCCGATACGCCCGTGGCCCTGGTCCAGGAGGGCACGACCGCCGCCCAGCGGCGCGTCGACGCCACCCTGGCGACGGTCGCCGAGACGGTGCGGACCCAGGAGGTCAAGCCTCCCGCGGTCATCGTCATCGGCGAGGTCGTCACCGTGGGGCCGGAGCCGGAGCCGGAGCCGGAGTCGGGTCCCCAGCCGTCGGCCTGACCAGGCCTGGCGTAACCCCGGGTAACACAACCCGTTCACAGCCGTTGGCACCGCACCCAGGACAAGGCAGTATCACCCTGTGGCCGATCTCATCACCGTTGAGGACCCCGACGACCCGCGCCTGCGCGACTACACCGGCCTGACCGACGTCGAGCTGCGCCGCAAGCGCGAGCCCGCCGAGGGCCTGTTCATCGCGGAGGGCGAGAAGGTCATCAGGCGGGCCAAGGACGCCGGGTACGAGATGCGCTCGATGCTGCTCTCCGCCAAGTGGGTCGACGTCATGCGCGATGTCATCGACGAGCTCCCGGCCCCGGTCTACGCCGTCAGCCCGGAGCTCGCCGAACGCGTCACCGGCTACCACGTGCACCGGGGCGCCCTCGCCTCCATGCAGCGCAAGCCGCTCCCGACGGCCGCCGAGCTCCTCCAGACCGCCCGCCGAGTAGTGATCATGGAATCGGTCAACGATCACACGAACATCGGCGCGATCTTCCGCTCCGCCGCGGCTCTCGGCATGGACGCGGTCCTGCTCTCCCCGGACTGCGCCGACCCCCTCTACCGCCGCAGCGTGAAGGTCTCGATGGGCGCGGTCTTCTCCGTGCCGTACGCCCGGCTCGACACCTGGCCCAAGGGCCTGGACTCGGTCCGCGAGGCCGGCTTCACCCTCCTCGCCCTCACCCCGGACGAGAAGGCGCGCTCCCTCGACGAGGCCGCCCCGCACCGGATGGACAGGGTCGCCCTGATGCTCGGCGCCGAAGGGGACGGTCTGTCCACCCAGGCCCTGGTCGCCGCCGACGAATGGGTCCGCATCCCCATGTCCCACGGCGTCGACTCCCTCAACGTGGGCGCGGCGGCGGCGGTCGCCTTCTACGCGGTGGCGACGGGCCGCCCGCGGGGCTGACGCTCCTGGGCCTGCCCGTACGTCTGCGCCCGCTGTTGCTCATGGCGTACGACGCCGTCCTCGCCGCCGAGGCCACGGGCCGGCCCCTGGCAGCCCTGGACGATACCGATGCCCAGCGCGACCAGCAGCGTCACGACCACGAAGACGAACAGCCGTTGGCGCAGCAGCCGCGGGTTGGCGGGCCGGCGCCCCGTTCCCGTGTTCCTCGGTCCCGGCCGTCCGGCCCCACTGCGGGGCGCGGGCCGGCTGCCACTGCCGCCGGGACGACCGCCGCGCGAGGCCGGAGCGGGACGGCTCCCGGATCGCGACGCCGAGGCACCACCACCTCCGCCCCCACCCCGCGAGGCGCTGCCGCCCCGCGAGGGAACTCCACCCCGAGAGGGAGCCGACCCCCGGGAGGGCACTCCACCCCGAGGCGGAGGAGTACCGCCTCCGGTCCCGCCCCCCGAGCCCTGCCCGGACCCGGAACCGTATCCGGACCCGGACCCGGACCCGGACCCGTATCCGGACCCGGACCCGGATACGGACCCGTATCCGTGCCCCGGCCTCGCCCCCGACCCTTGTCCCGGGTTCGTCCCGGACGGGCCCGGCTGGCGCAGGGTGCGCTCCGGATAGCTGGAGTGGGCGAGCCTTCCGGTGGGCCGGTCCGCCTCCGCGGCCCGCGGCACGGGCGGCCTGGCGTCGCCCATCCCCTGGGCCTCGCGGGCGGCGATCTCCTTCAGCCGCAGCGAGAGATCGAGGGTGCTGGGCCGTTCGTCGGGGTCCTTGGCCAGGCAGGCCCGGATCAGCGGGGCCAGCGCGTCGGCCACGCCGTGCAGCTGGGGCTCCTCGTGCACCACGCGGTACAGCATCACCTCGGAACTGCCGTGCCCGAAGGGGGAGTCGGCCGTGGAGGCGTAGGCGAGCGTGGCGCCGAGCGAGAACACGTCCGTGGCCGGGGTGACAGCGGCCCCCCGCACCTGCTCGGGCGCGAGGAAGCCGGGGGAGCCGACGGCCGTACCGACATGGGTGAGCGTCGAGGCGCCGGTCGCCCAGGCGATGCCGAAGTCGATGATCCGCGGCCCCTTGGGGGACAGCAGGATGTTGGACGGCTTGAGGTCCCGGTGGACGACCCCGGCCTCGTGGACGGCGACGAGCCCCTCCGACAGCGCGGCCCCGATCGCCGCCAGCTCGGCGGCGCCGACCGGCCCCTCGTCGTTGACCTTGTCGTGCAGGGAGGGCCCGGGAACGTACTGCGTGGCGAACCACGGCCGATCGGCCTCGAGATCCGCGGCGACCAGACGGGCCGTGCATCCGCCCCGGATCCGCCGGGCGGCCGACACCTCGCGCGCGAAGCGCGACCGGAACTCCTGGTCCTCCGCCAGATCGGGCCGGATCACCTTCAGCGCGACGCGCTGCCCCTTCTTGTCGGAGCCCAGATAGACGACGCCCATCCCGCCCGCGCCGAGCCGTCGGTGAAGCCTGAACGAGCCGACGACGCGCGGGTCCTCGCGCCTCAGGCGCATCATCGCCATGTTCATCCCCGCTGCCCGGTCCGTGTGACGTGGCACAGCTTACGTTTCCACGGCCGTTCGCGCGCAGAGGCCGCGCCCTCTCGTCCCGATCGATTGTCAGTGCCGGGTGGGAGACTTGAAGAGTGGTCAGAGAGCCTGAGAACAGGCGCCTTTTGGCCGTGCTGTGACCTCAACCACCTGTCACAGAAGGGGGATTGGATCGGTGAAGGGCGACCGGGTGGAGATAGTCGTGGACGCCGGCGACACGACGCGGACCTACGAGGTGGTGGCGAGCCGGGCGGGCCGCAGGGTGGAGACAGCGGTCCGCCGAGGGGTGGTGGAAGTGAGCGAAGTCACGCGGACCGGGACGCCCGTCCGTACCGCCCGCTTCATGGCGAACAGGGTCCTCGCGCTGGTCGAGCACCCGATCCCGCGGGAGGACACCTCGGAAAAACCGACCCGCAGCGGGCACCCCCTCCGGGAAGACCCCGAGACCTAGGACCTCGTCTCCACCCAGGGGAGTACGCCCCAGCTCATGGCTCATCCTCCGGGAGGCCCGGCAATCGGTACGAGGGCATGACGTGCTCCGCCCGCCACGCGCCTAGATTTGAGGTCAAGCGGCGGGTGCAGCACTCGTCCCCCGAGGTCAGACACCCGCCGCTGCCAAGGACAACCAACACGGTCAGGAGAGGGACCATGGCCCACACGGCACCGCGCACGCAGTTCCGCAACCGCACTCGCCGTACGGGCCGTCGCCACCCCTTGGTGGCGACGCTCATGGCCCTTCCCCTGGCGGCCCTGCTCCTCCTCGTCTTCGACGGCTGGGAGACAGTGGCCACACAGGCGTCGTCCGTGGGTGTGATGCTGGGGCGCTGAGCGGCGACCCCAGGCCCGGAAGAGCGGTCCGGGCGGGGACATCCATCCATGAAACCCCGTGGGGACGGGGGTGCGGCGGACGGCAAAAAATGCCGGCGCAGCTGGGGAGCTGCGCCGGCATTGCTTTTTTCCCGGCTACGAAGGCCACGGCGGTCGGCTCTTCCCGGCCGGTACGAGGCTCCCGCCGCCGTCGGCTCCCCGACGACGCCGGGACCCATCGCCGTACCCTCACCACGAGACCCCGTACCGCCGCAGGGAGCCCCGTGACCGCCACCCCCTTGCTCGCCGCCCTCACCGCCCGAGCCGAGGCCAAGGCACACCCACGCTCTCCCCGCCCCCACCGCTGCCCCTGCCCCGCCGGGACCCTCGCAGACCGCCCGGACGCCACCGTCGTACGCCATGCGGACACCGTCGCGAAGGCCCACGCCTCCACCACCACCCCCACCGACCTCGCCCCCCGCCTCGCCACGGCCGCCCACCACCCCGACCTCCTCCTCCCCCCGCTCACCGGGACCCCCGTCCCGCTGCACGGCCGCCTCGTCACCTTCTGGCCCTACGGCACCCCCGTCGACCCGGACGACCCCGACGCCGCCCCCTGGGAGGAGGCCGCCACTCTCCTGGCCCGCCTTCACCGCACCCCCGCCACCCGCGGCCTGCCCCCGATGCGCGGCCCGGCCAAGGCCGCCCAGGCCGTGGCCCGCCTCCGGGCGGCCACCCCGCCCCCCACCGCCACCGCCCCCATCCTCCGCGCCTGGTCCACCCTCCCCGCCTGGGCCAGCGCCGAGGCCCCCATGCCCGACACCACCACCCTCTGCCACGGCGACCTCCACCTCGGCCAACTCGTCCGCCACCCCGCCCCCGACGGCCCCTGGCGGCTGATCGACGTGGACGACCTCGGCGTGGGGGTCCCCGCCTGGGACCTCGCCCGCCCCGCCGCCTGGTACGCCTGTGGCCTGCTCCCGCCCGAGGAGTGGACCCGCTTCCTGCATGCCTACCGCGCGGCCCACGGACCGGCGGTCCCCGGGGACGGCGACCCCTGGCCCGCGCTCGACGTCCCCGCCCGTGCCCTCACGGTCCAGACCGCCGCCCGCGCGGTGACGAAGGCCGTCGCCGAGGGGCGCGTACTGGACGAGGTCGAGCAGTGCCTCGTCGACGCGTGTGCCCGAATGGGTTCGGTACCTCCGCAGTTGCCGTCGAGCTTCTCGAAGTAGGGTGCAACCGACCGCAGCCGGACAGAGTCTGTCCTGGCGGTACGCGAATCAGGACCGACCGGCGAGGAGTTGAGCCGAACCATGCAGTGCCCGAAGTGTCACGGACAGATGCACACATACAACCGCAATGGTGTCCAGATCGAGCAGTGCGCCAACTGCCGAGGGATCTTCCTCGACTACGGCGAGCTGGAGGCGCTGACCCGCCTGGAGTCCCAGTGGACCCAGCCGACGCCTCCGCCGCCGGCCCCGCAGGCATACCCGTCCGCTCCTCCCGCCCCCGCCTGGGGCGCCCCGCACGGCGGCGGCCACGGCGGCCACGGTGGTGGGCACTACGGCGGCCACCACCGCCACAAGAGCTTCGGCCACATGCTGTTCTCCAGCTGAGCCGGACCTCCGCGCCGCACACACGACGAAGCCCCCGGCCGTACGAGACGGCCGGGGGCTTGTCGATGTGTGGACGATACTGGGATTGAACCAGTGACCTCTTCCGTGTCAGGGAAGCGCTCTCCCGCTGAGCTAATCGTCCGGGAGTACTGCGTGCGCGATACTGGGATTGAACCAGTGACCTCTTCCGTGTCAGGGAAGCGCTCTCCCGCTGAGCTAATCGCGCGGGATGGATACCGGGCCCTCCGGCCAAGATCCAGTGGACGATACTGGGATTGAACCAGTGACCTCTTCCGTGTCAGGGAAGCGCTCTCCCGCTGAGCTAATCGTCCTTGGAGGTGGAGACGGGATTTGAACCCGTGTAGACGGCTTTGCAGGCCGTTGCCTCGCCTCTCGGCCACTCCACCAGGAGTGTAGGGGACCGGGAGTCCCCACGTTCCTTCGAGCGGACGACGAGGCTCGAACTCGCGACCTCAACCTTGGCAAGGTTGCGCTCTACCAACTGAGCTACGTCCGCTTGTCGTTTCGTTCCGCTCTCGCGGCCCGGCGACGAGTTGAACTCTAGCGGATTCCTGGGCCAGTACAAAAACGCGTTTGTGCAGCGTGCGCCCCTGCGGCCCCGCCCGGACCCGCACCGGACACGTCCCGGTCGGCTCGGGGTCGTACCCCGGACCTGCTCCGGGTCGTACTGCGGACCTGCTCAGGGCCCCGCCGGGGACGTCCCCGAACCGCCCCGCCGACACCCGACCTAGACTCGACACCGTGCTCGACCTCCCTCCGCTCGCCCGCTTCGGCGGCCGTGTCGCCACCGGCCTCCTCGACGCCACCGACGACGTCGCCGCCCTCGACTCCACCGGTTTCTGGGCTGTGTGCGCGGACTTCGAGGGCCGCGTCGTCTGCGCCCGCTTCGCCGACGTACGGGACGAACCGGTGCCCGCGCCGGTGCCGGGAGAGTGGCGCGGGCCCGCCGCGGGTGACTGGACGTCGTCGCTCGACCGCGCCGCGTACACCGCGGGTGTGCGTCGCATACGGGAACACATCGCGGCCGGCGAGGTCTACCAGGCGAACCTCTGCCGTGTCCTCACGGCGCCCGTCGCGCCCGGTGCCGACGTCGACGCCCTGACCGCGCTGCTGGCCCGAGGCAACCCGGCCCCCTTTGCAGGAACGATCCGCCTGCCCGGTCACGGGGTGGAGATCGCCACCGCGTCCCCCGAGCTCTTCCTCCGTCGCGACGGACGCGTCGTCGAGTCCGGCCCGATCAAGGGCACCGGCCGCACCGAGGCCGACCTCCTCGACAAGGACTACGCCGAGAACGTGATGATCGTGGACCTCGTCCGCAACGACATCGGGCGCGTCTGCGCCACCGGCAGCGTCACCGTCCCCGATCTGTGCGCGGTCGAGAAGCACCCCGGACTGGTCCACCTCGTCTCCACGGTCCGCGGCGAACTGCGCGCCGACGCCGGCTGGCCCGAACTCCTCGACGCCGCCTTCCCGCCCGGCTCGGTCACCGGCGCCCCCAAGTCCAGCGCCCTGCGGATCATCGAGGCGCTGGAGACCGCGCCGCGGGGCCCGTACTGCGGCGGCATCGGCTGGGTGGACGCCGACCGGGGCACCGCCGAGCTGGCCGTCGGCATCCGCACCTTCTGGATCGACCGCGCGGAAGGCGTGCTGCGCTTCGGCACCGGCGCCGGGATCACCTGGGGCTCCGACCCCGAGGCGGAGTGGCGGGAGACCGAACTGAAGGCGGCGCGGCTGCTCGCGGTAGCGTCGGGCACGTACGAGGTGAGGGAAGGGACCCTGAGGTGAAGATCTGGCTCGACGGCGCTCTGCAGGACACCGGGTCCGCCCGCGTCTCCGTCTTCGACCACGGACTGACCGTGGGCGACGGCATCTTCGAGACCGTGAAGGCGACGGACGGCAGGACGTTCGCGCTGACCCGCCACCTCGACCGGCTGACCCGCTCCGCGCGCGGCCTCGGCCTGCCGGACCCCGACCACGACGAGGTCCGCGCCGCCTGCGCCGCCGTCCTCGAGGCGAACCCGATGCCGCTCGGCCGGCTGCGCATCACCTACACCGGCGGCCACGGCCCCCTCGGCTCCGACCGCGGCGACCAGGGCCCCACCCTCGTCGTCGCCCTCGGCGAGAGCACCCGCCGCCCCGACTCCACCGCCGTGATCACGGTCCCCTGGACCCGCAACGAGCGCGGCGCGCTGACCGGCCTCAAGACGACCTCGTACGCCGAGAACGTCGTCGCCCTGGCCCGCGCCCGCGAGGGCGGCGCCTCGGAGGCCCTCTTCGCCAACACCGTCGGACAGCTCTGCGAGGGCACCGGCTCGAACGTCTTCGTCGTCCTGGACGGCGAGATCCACACCCCGCCGCTCGCCTCCGGCTGCCTCGCGGGCATCACCCGCCAGTTGACCGTGGAGTGGACCGGCGCCAAGGAGACCGACCTCCCGCTCGACGTGCTGGAGCGCGCCGACGAGGTCTTCCTCACCTCCACCCTCCGTGACGTCCAGGCCGTCCACGGCGTCGACACCCGCGAACTCCCCGGCGCCCCGGGCCCGGTGACCGCCAAGGCGATGCGGATCTTCGACGAGCGCGCCGGCCACGACCTGGACCCGTAGGGGCGGGGCGGGCCGGGTCGGCCGCCGGAAAACCAGCTGACTCCGGTGCACGCACGCGGGTAGAAACCCCCTGATGACCACGACCCTGCGGCCGACCGAGCCGCTTCAGCGCGCCGCCGACGGAGCCCTGTCCCGCCACTTCCTGGTATGTGTGAACAGCCGCCCCGTCGGAGCGGTCCGCCTCTCCACCGATCCTCTCTTCGGGCTCGCCGTCGCCCACATCGACGACCTGCGCATCGAGGAGCCGGACCGCGGCCGGGGCCGGGGCGCGGTGGCCGCGCTCGCCGCCGAGGAGGTGGCCCGGGGCTGGGGCTGCCGGCAGATCGAGATCAGGGTGCCGGCCGGATCCGGGGCCGCGCTGCGACTCGCCACCGCCCTCGGATACGTCCACCGCAACCGCGGAATGGAGAAGCGACTCGGCACCGCGGCGCCCGAACTGCCGCGGGGCAGCCGGGCCCGGCCCATGACCGAGGCCGAGTACGGCCCATGGGCCGAGCGCGGCACCGTGGAGTACGCGCAGGACTGGATCGACCGGGGGGTGCCCGCCGAATCCGCCCGGGCCAAGGCGCGCGGGGACTACGCGCGCTCGCTGCCCCGGGGCCTGGCGACGGAGAACGTCCGGATCAGCGTCCTGGAGCACGAGGGCACCCCGGTCGGCGACCTGTGGCTCGCCTTCACCGACGACAAGGCGTTCGTCTACAACGTCGAGGCCTACGAGGAGCATCGCGGCCGGGGTCACGGCCGCTCCCTGATGCTGCTGGCCGAGGCCCAGACGCTGGCCGCCGGCCGACCGGTGCTCGGCCTCAACGTCTTCGCGGGCAACACGCCCGCCGAGCGGCTCTACGAGTCCCTGGGGTACACGACCGTCGGCTACTCGATGTACAAGAACCTGCTCTGACGCGGCGCGGCTCCGGCGCGGCTCCGGCGTCAGGCGGTCCCGGCCAGCAGCCGGTCCGCGATCTCCTCGATGCGCTCGCGCAGCCCCTCCTGGCTCTTGCCGCCGTCGAGCCGCTCGCCGCCGATGACATAGGTCGGGGTGCCGGTGACACCGATCGCCTTGCCCTCGGCCTGGTCGGCGTCCACGATCAGGATGTGCCGGCCGTCGATCAGCGCGGTGTCGAACTCCTCGGCGTCCAGCCCCAGTTCACCGGCGATCTCGACCAGGAAGGGTTCTCCCTTGCGGTCCAGGTCCTCGACCCGCTCCAGCACGGCCTCGACGTACGCCCAGCCCTTGCCCTGTTCCAGGGCCTCCTCGGCGGCCTGCGCGCCGGCGAAGGCATGCTTGTGCTTCTCCAGCGGGAAGTGCCGCAGGCGCAGCTCCAGCCGGTCGCCGTACCGCTCCCGCAGGGCGCGCAGATCGTCGAGGGCACTGCGGCAGTCCGGGCACTGCAGCTCGCACCAGACGTCCAGGACGACGGCGGGGCCGCCGGACGCCGGGGCGGGAGCCTGGTCGGACGCCAGGTCGGCCGCGGAGGCGGATCCGGCGGCGGATCCGGAGGCGGATCCGGAGGCGGATCCGGAAGTGGATCCGGAGGTGGGGGCCGGGGAGGAGTCGCTCATGACCCCAGTCTCCCAGCCGACGCCCGCCCACCCCAATCGGACCGGGCCTGCGCGGTGCGGACCGGGCCCTGCGGAGGAGGCGACCCGGAGATGTCCCTGATGTCCAGGTCGGAGCATGGCCCGGGAGGGGGCCGGAGGTGCAGGATGGAAGGGACGAAGCGCCTGCCTGCGCGAGGCGTGGAGTCGTGGTGTCCCTGCCCGAGTGAGCCTCGCCTGGAGGACCGGATGATTGCCGAGACCGTCTGTTCCGCCGTCGCCGTGGCAGGCCTGGGCATCGCTGCGGTCACGGCCTACCGCAAGCGTTTCCTGGCGGCCGCCCGCATCGCCGCCTACGCGCTCGTCCCGCTCGGGCTCGTGATGACGGGGGTCGTCGAGTGGCTCGCCGACACCGCCTTCAGCCCGACCGCCTGGGCCGGCTTCGGGGTGCTCGGTTGCGCCTGGGCCCTGTTCGCGACCACCCGCGCGGTGGAGCGCCGCCGGGGCGGCGGCCGTGGCACCCGAAAGGAACGCAAGGCGGCGGCCCGCTCCACCCGGCCCGACGCCGTGGCTCCCGCGGCCTCGGCCCCTTCCCTGGGACCGGCATCAGCCCGCCCGGCGTCCCGCCCCGCCTCCACCGACGACTTCAGCGACATCGAGGCGATCCTGAAGAAGCACGGCATATGAAGCCCGGGTATGCCTGACATCGATCGAAACGACACAGTCGGCCCGTCGGCGCGCGGAAACGATCACGGCCTGAAACCGACGTCACGGAATACGGCGAACACCCGCTCATTCCGGGCGCGTTGATCGCGCGGGACGCCTGGCCTGCGTCATCATCGCCCCCGAGATGCTGGACACCACACAAGGCGACCCCGCGCCGCCTCAGGACGAGCCGCGCGGGTGCCTCTTCGCCCTTTCCCAGCCACCGCTGATGATCTTCCTAGCGGTGATCGGGTGTCTTCTGCTCATTGCGTCGCTGCACGATCTGCTGCTGCTCTGAGCCGTACCCGCGGTCCCCGGCGCCACCCGCCGGGCCCGCGTCGGCACCGAGAACTCCGGCCCCCCGGACCCACCCCGGGCCGACCGACCCACACCCGTCCCCTGCCCGACCGAGCCGCGCTGCCTGCGGGCTGACCGAGTCGCGTCTGCCTCAGGGCTGGCCGAGCTGCGCTGCTTCTGGGCTGGCCGAGGCGCGTCTGCCTCAGGGCTGGCCGAGCTGCGCTGCTTCTGGGCTGGCCGAGGCGCGTCTGCCTCAGGGCTGGCCGAGCTGCGCTGCTTCTGGGCCGACCGAGGCGCGTCTGCCCCAGGGCTGGCCCGAGCTGCGCTGCTTCCGGGCTGATCTAGCCGTGCCGCCTGCGGGCTGACCGAGCCGTGCCGCCTGCGGGCCGACCGAGTCGTGTCTATCCCCGGTCCGGACGACCGTCCCCGGGCCGGCCGACAGTGGGTGCTCGTGGTCCGACCGAGCCGTGCTGGCTGCGGGCCGACCGAGCCGCCTCTGTCCCCTGGGGCTGGCCGACCGTGGTTGCTGCCGGGTCGACCGAGCCGTGCCTGCTGACCGGCGCGCCGTTCCCCTGCCCCCGCCCCCCGATGCGTGCTCGTCGGCCTCAGCCGGCTGCCTCCTTGCGGCGGGCGCGGTAGGCGGCCACGTGGAGGCGGTTGCCGCAGGTGCGGCTGTCGCAGTAGCGGCGGGAGCGGTTGCGGGAGAGGTCGACGAAGGCGCGCCGACAGTCGGGGGCCTCGCAGCGCCGCAGCCGCTCCTGCTCCCCGGCCACCACGAAGAAGGCCAGCGCCATTCCGCAGTCGGCCGCGAGATGGTCGGCGACGGAGGCGCCGGGCGCGAAGTAGTGGACATGCCAGTCGTAGCCGTCGTGGTCCGTGAGCCGGGGCGTGGTGCCCGCGGCGGCGACGAGCTCATTGATCAGTCCGGCGGCCGTCCGGGCGTCCCGGGCCGCGAAGATCCCGGCGAACCGCCCCCGGATCTTGCGCACCGCGGAGAGGTCGAACTCCGACAGCACGCCGACGTCACTGATGGCGTGCTTCCGCACGAACTCCGCGAGGGTGGCGACATCCGGCAGCGCGTCCGGGGTGGTCTCGTCCTCCGGCGCGGTGTTGACCAGCTCCACCACGGCATCAAGCGCACACCGGGTGTCGTGGGTGATCAGCACGTTTCGCTCCCTGGCCTGGGGGTCGGGCGGGCGCCCGCCGATGCTGGCCGATGGTAGCCGCCCCGAGCGCGGAAGCCACGGGGCTCCCGCCGCGGACTGCCCGTGACAGCGTCCGGGACGGCCGCCCCGAGCCGCCCGCGACGCCTCCGAGGGCCACTCGGCACCGCCCCGGACTGCTTGCGAGTGAACCCCGGACGGCGCCCCGGACCGCGCCCCCGGCCGGCGCCCCGCACGGCGCCCCGGACCGCGCCCCGGCCGGCGCCCCGCACGGCCCCGAACGCGCCGACGCCGCGCCACGGCGGACCGTGGCGCGGCGTAGGCGCGTTCCCTGTGCGATGGTCGTCGCCCGAGCCGTCTCCCCGAGTGGACGGCGCCGGGCAGCTCGGTATGAGCCCCGCCCTAGCTTTCCGCCAGGATGTGCGAGAGCTCTTGATCGAGGTCGAAGTGGCGGTGTTCCGTGCCGGGAGGCACGGCCGCGTCCGTCCGCTTGAGGAAGGACTCCAGGGCCCGCGCCGGGGCCTCGAGCAGGGCCTCGCCCTCGGGAGAACTCAGGGCGATGCAGACGACGCCCTGACCGTGGCTGCGGGACGGCCAGACACGGACGTCGCCGGTGCCGGTCGGCCGGTGCAGGCCTTCGGCGAGGAGGTCGCGGGCGAACACCCACTCGACGGTTTCCTCGGCTCCGGTGTGGAAGGTGGCGTGCACGGCGTAGGGGTCGGCCGTGTCGTACCGCAGGCCTGCGGGGACAGGCAGGGAGGACTCGCTCGACACAACGAGGCGCAGGTGCAGCTCGCAGCTGACCGTGGTGTTCATAAGCGCCAGGGCCTTTCGCTCAGTGTGCGCTCGGGGATTCGCACGTCGGCGAAATCGACATGCCACCTACGGTGCCGTTGTAAACCCCTCTGAGTGTTTTGCGTGCCTTTACGTAACTCTTCCGGCCGAGAGCCTGTTCGCGAAGTACCACCATTCCGGTGACTGGAATCTCTCGGGTAGGGTCTGGGTGTATGAATACGGGGAGTGACGAGCCTGGCGAGGTAGCCGTGGCGGCGGACGGAGCGAAGACGGGCGGGGCGGCGGAGGAGCCTCAGGACCAGGGGCTCGGCTCCAGGGCGCCCGAGTTCGTCAAGGCGCGCCGTGTGCTGCATCTGAGCTGGCAGGTCGGTGTCTTCGTGATCGGCCTGGCCGTGGTGGTGGCCGGCATCATCATGCTTCCGCTGCCCGGACCCGGCTGGATTGTGATCTTCGGCGGTATGGCGATCTGGGCGACCGAGTTCGTCTGGGCCCAGCTGGTGCTGCGCTGGACCAAGCGCAAAGTCACCGAGGCCGCCGCACGCGCCCTCGATCCCAAGGTGCGCCGCCGCAACATCGTCCTCACCTCGATCGGCCTGGTGATCATCGGCGTTCTCATGGGTGTCTACCTGTGGAAGTTCGGCTTCGAGATGCCCTGGAACATCAAGGACCAGTGAGCTGCCGCGAAGACCCGGGAGCCGGGCCGCCGTGGTCACAGGCACCGCCTGACATGGGGTAATGTTCTTCCTGCGTCCGGGCGATTAGCTCAGTGGGAGAGCGCTTCGTTCACACCGAAGAGGTCACTGGTTCGAACCCAGTATCGCCCACCCCGGACGGTGGCCCGCCTGCGACAGAGCAGACGGGCCACCGTCATTTGTGCTGCGCAGACACCCCTGGCCCCGCCGACTTCCGGTCGCCCCATCGCCCCATCGCCCCATCGCCCCGGCATCCCGAGGCCGGACCGCCGACCCCTGTGGCGTCGTCGGACCGCACGGCGCACGCCCCGCAGGGTGATGCGGCCCCGACCGCCACCCCCGCCAATGTGACCGTACGCAGTCACCCCAGCCGCCCGCCCCGGCCCGCCGCTCCCCGCTGCTCCCCGTCACCCCACCGCTCGCTTCCCCCTCTCCCGGCGAGTCCCCCGGACCTCCTCCCGGCCCCCTGCGGCCGTCACCCCCCGAGCGCACCCCCTCTGCTCCCCTCACCCTGACCCACCCCTCCGCCCCACCCACCCACCTCACTCACCCCACCCGTCACCCTGCCCGGCCCCCCACCACCCAGGCGGATTTCCATCCCTCTCCGCACCCGCCCAGGCCCCGCCGTCCAGTTCGACAGCGCGAACGCACGCCTCTCACCTGCAACTTCCCACCCCTGCCCACGACTTGACCCTGCTGTCGGCCCCCTCCGCCGCTTTGCGCCCTCACAAGAAATTCCTGTCCGAATCATTGACGCTCCCTCAACCCCCTCGTACCTTTTGCCAGCAAGCGCTTTCTTGAAACGATTCATGCAGCGGTGGCGATGCCGCAAGGAGGGCCCGACTGTGGGAACCAACAGGAATGTTGAGAGGCGAACGATCCTGAAGGCGGCCGGGGCGACGGCGGCGACGCTGGGGCTCGCCGCGACGACCGGGTGCGGTGGGGGCAGTGGCAGTTCCGGAGACGGGACGGTGACACTGCGTTACGCGTGGTGGGGTGGCGAGCCGCGCACCATCGCCATCAAGAAGACGATCGCGCTCTTCGAGAAGAAGTACCCGAAGATCAAGATCAAGCCTGAATTCACCGACTACGAGGCGTTCTGGGAGAAGTTCCAGACCCAGGCCTCCGGTGGAAATCCGCCGGACGTTTTCCAGAATGCGGTCGGTTTCCTGCGCAAGTACGACAAGCGCGGCGTTCTCATGGATCTCAAGTCGCAGGCGGACGCCGGGAACCTGAGCCTGGACAACTTCCGCAACGGCGTTCTGGCGAACGGTCAGGTCGACGGCAAGCAGCTCGGCATTCCGGTCGGCGCCAACACCATGGCGCTCGTCATCGACCTCAACGCCTTCAAGAAGGCCGGCGTGGCGCCGAAGTTCGGCTGGACCTGGGACGAGTACTTCGACGCGCTCCAGACGATCCAGGACAAGCTGAAGATCGCCGGTGACACCGGTTACTTCAGAATCATGTACCTGTACGACCTGTACCTGCGTCAGAACGGCAAGGCGTTCTTCACCGACTCCGATCTCGGCTTCACCGAGGACGATCTGACGCAGTGGTGGGAGGACGGCTACAAGCGCGTGAAGTCCGGGCTCGTCGCCGACCCGAAGAAGATCGAGCAGGCCGCGCCCAAGTCGGGTCTCTCGGCCGGCCTCGCCGCGTCCGAGTTCACCTGGGACAACTTCTCCATCCGCTACGAGGGCGAGGGGGAGTCGGACTACGGGCTCGCCCCGATCCCCACCACCGACGGCAAGGACACCGGCCAGTACCTCGGCTCGCTGATGCTCAGTGGCTTCTCCGGGACCAAGCACCCCAAGGAAGTCGCCCAGTTCATCTCCTTCATGGTCCACGACCCCGAGGTCGGCAAGATCATGGGCTACGACCGCGGCATCCTCGCCACGACCGAGCAGTACGACGCGTTCACGCCCACCGACGAGAACAACAAGGGCGTCAAGGCGTACGAGGAGGAGGTCGCCAAGGCCGGTGTCCTCGGGAAGATCACCCCGCACCCGTCCGGCGTCGACGTCATCGAGGCGGCCTTCCTGCGCATCGGCGCCGAGGTCGCGCAGGGCAAGACCAAGCCGGCCGACGCCGCGAAGGCGCTGTTCAGCGAGGCCAAGGCCGCGTTCGCGGGCTGAGGGGACGTACCACCATGACGCTCGTCAAGGAAGCGCCCGCGCGTCCGGCCGGGAAGCGGTCCGCCGCTCCCGCCGCCGGGCGGCGCGGGCGGCGCCGCGAGAACCTCGCCGGCTATCTCTTCATGTCGCCGTGGATCGCGGGGTTCCTCCTGCTCACGGCGGGGCCGATGATCGCGTCGCTGTACTACGCGTTCACCAGCTACAACCTGTTCACGCCCCCCAAGTGGGTGGGGCTCGACAACTTCACGACGATGTTCCAGGACCCGCGCTGGCAGAAGTCGGTCGAGGTCACCCTGAAGTACGTCGTCGTGGCCACCCCGCTGAAACTGCTGCTCGCGCTCGGTGTCGCGCTGCTGCTCGCGCAGAAGCGGCGGGGGCAGGGCCTGTACCGGGCCGCGTTCTACATGCCCTCGCTCATCGGCGCCAGCGTCTCCGTCGGGTTCGTGTGGCGGGCGCTGTTCTCGGACGACGCGATCGTGGACCGTTCGCAGAAGATCTTCGGTCTCGACGTGGGGGGCTGGATCGGCAACCCGGACTACGTCCTCTACGCCCTGGTGGCCCTGAGCATCTGGCAGTTCGGCGCGCCGATGGTCATCTTCCTGGCGGGTCTCAAGCAGGTCCCGCAGGAGCTGTACGAGGCGGCCGAGATGGACGGGGCCGGTCCCTTCCGGCGGTTCTGGAACATCACACTGCCGATGATCTCCCCGGTGCTGTTCTTCAACGTGCTGCTGGAGTCCATCCACGCGTTCCAGGTGTTCGGCTCCGCGTACGTCGTCTCCGACACCCGGTGCGGGCCCGCCGACGCCACCCTCGTCTACACCTGTTACCTCTACCAGAAGGGCTTCAAGGAGGCCCAGATGGGCTTCGCCTCCGCGATGGCCTGGACGCTGGTGGTCGCGGTGGCGCTCGTCACGTCGGTCCTGTTCTGGTCGCAGAAGAAGTGGGTGCACTACGAGGAGGCCGCCAAGTGACCACAGCCACCACCCCTGTCGTGCGCACCGCGAACGAGCGGCGGCGGGCCGGCTCGATCGCCTGGCACGTGGGCGCGCTGGCCGTCCTCGCGGTCGTGCTGTATCCCGTGATCTGGGTGCTCGGCGCCTCGTTCAAGCCGAGCAAGGACATCATCGCCAGTGTCGACCTGCTGCCCGCCAAGCCGGTCTGGGCGAACTTCTCGGGCCTCGCCGACGGTATCTCCGGCATCTCCGTCAGCAGTTTCTTCGTGAACTCGCTGACGTACGCGGTCCTCGCGGTGGTCGGTGTGGTGCTGTCCAGCTCACTGACCGCGTACGCCTTCGCCAAGATCCGGTTCGCCGGGCGGAACCTGATGTTCACGCTGATGATCGGCACGCTGCTGCTGCCGTACCACGTCCTGCTGATCCCGCAGTACGTGCTGTTCCGCAAGCTGGAGCTCATCGACACGCTGGTGCCGCTCGTGGCGGGCAAGTTCCTGGCCGTGGAGGCGTTCTTCGTCTTCCTGATGGTGCAGTTCATGCGCGGGCTGCCGCGCGAGCTCGACGAGGCCGCCAGGCTGGACGGCTGCGGGCACCTGAGGACCTACTGGTCCATCGTCCTGCCGCTGTGCCGCCCCGCCCTCATCACCAGCGCCATCTTCACCTTCATCAACGCGTGGAACGACTTCATGGGGCCGTTGATCTACCTCAACACCCCGTCCAAGTACACCGTTTCACTCGGCCTCATGATGTTCCGCGACCAGGAGGGCATCTCCAACTACGGCAGCATGATCGCGATGTCGCTGGTGGCGCTGGTGCCGGTCATCGCCTTCTTCATGGCCTTCCAGCGCTACCTCATCGACGGTATGGCGACGTCCGGACTGAAGTGAGGCGATTCCCATGGCCCAAGCGCGTGTGAAGGCCCGCAGAGCGTCCTTCCTCGGGGGCGAGCGGTTCGCCGTCTTCGCCGAGTGCCTGCTCACCGGGGTGTGGATCGCGGTGGCCTCGCTCGGGGTCGTCACGTATCCCGCCGCCTTCGCCGCCGGCGCACGGCACCTCCGGCGTCGTATCGGCCACGAGGGCAGCGGCTTGCGGGAGTTCGTCGAGGACTTCCGTGCGGCAGTCCGCGGCGGTTGGGTCGTCGGGCTCCTCGGCCTGGCGGCGGCCGGCGCGGTCTGGGTGGACGTCCTGGCCGTGCGGGCCGGGCTTCCCGGCGGGCCGTTCGTCGGAGCCGTCGGCATCCTCGCCCTGCTCGGACTGGTCGTGGCCCTGCTGCGGGCAGGGGCCGTCTGGACGCCGGGCGCGCCCTGGCGGGCGCTGCTCGGGGACGCCGGACGCCGGACCGTGCTCGATCCGGCCGGTTCCTTCCTGATCGTCGGCGGGCTGGGCGTCGTAGCCGTGTCCGCGTGGTTCGTCGTGCCGCTCTCGGTCCCCGTCCTGGGGGTGGTCGCCGCGGCGGCCGTCGCCGTCGAGGAGCGCCCCCGGCACCGCTGACCGGCGGTGCCCCCTCTTCAGGCCGGCGCCCGGAGCGGCGCCGCGCCTCCCTCTGTCGCGCCTCCCTCTGTCATGCCCCTGACCAGTCAGACTCGGAAAGGAAAGGCCATGTCTCCCATCCCCCGCAGGTCCCTCCTCAAGGCGGCGGCCGTCGCCGGCGCCGCCGCCCAGTTCTCCTGGGCGCTCGGGACCAGGGACGCCGAGGCCGCGCCCGCAGCCGCGGCGGCCGACGCGGATCCGGTGACCCTGGACTGGCTGGAGGACGGCGGTCTCGGCGCCGCCCCCGGCTCCACGCTCGGCGTGCCCTGGCCGATGGGCGCCTTCCAGGACGACCAGACCTTCGCGCTGACGGACGCCGACGGCAAGGACGTGCCCGTCCAGTCCTGGCCGATCGCGTACTGGCCGGACGGCTCGCTGAAGTGGACCGCCCACGCCGTGAGCCAGGGCTCCGGCAAGCTCACCCTCGCCGCCGGCACCCCCGCCGCCCCCGGCAAGAAGGTCACCGTCGACAAGAGCGGCGGCACGATCGACGTCTCCACCGGGGTCATCACGGTGCGGATCGGCAAGGACGGCGCCTCCCTCATCAAGTCCGTCAAGCGCGGCTCCACCGAGATCGCCAAGAACGGCCGGCTGGTCCTGATCCGTCAGCCCGAGATCGAGGACGAGGACCAGGGCACGGTCAAGACGGAGCGCTTCGAGGGCGCCATCGGCGACGTCACCGTCGAGCAGGAGGGCCCGGTCCGCGCGGTCGTCCGCATCGACGGCAAGCACCGCAAGGGCAGCCGCAGCTGGCTGCCGTTCTCCATCCGCCTGTACTTCTACGCGGGCGCCGACTCCTTCCGCATGGTCCACACGATCACGTACGACGGCACCCAGGAACCCGGCAAGGCCTCCGGCGACTTCATCCGCGGGCTCGGGGTCCGCTTCACCGTGCCGATGCGCGACGAGTCGTACGACCGCCACATCCGCATCGGCGGCGAGGGCACCGGCCTGCTCAGGGAGGCGGTCAAGGGCATCACGGGTCTGCGCCGCGACCCGGGCGCGGCGGTGCAGGCCGCCCAGTACTCGGGGGAGAAGCTGCCCGACCCCGCCACCTGGGACCAGCGCGTCACCACCCGGCTGCAGTACATCCCCGAGTGGGGCGACTACACCCTCTCCCAGCTCTCGGCCGACGGCTTCACCCTGCGCAAGCGCACCAAGAAGGGGCACGGCTGGATCGGCGCGGGCGGCGGCAGGCGGGCCTCCGGCTTCGGGTACGTCGGCGGGGCGAGCGGCGGATTCTCCTTCGGACTCCGGGACTTCTGGGAGCGGCACCCCTCCCAGCTCGACATCCGCGACGCGCAGACCGACGAGGCCGAGGTCACCCTCTGGCTCTGGTCGCCCGAGGCGCAGCCCATGGACCTGCGCTTCTACCACGACGGCATGGGCCAGGACACCTACCCCGAGCAGCTCGAAGGCCTCAACATCACCTACGAGGACTACGAGCCGGAATTCGGCACCCCCTACGGGATCGCCCGTACCTCCGAACTGCTGTTCTGGGCCAACGAGTCGACGCCGGCACCCGCGAAACTCGCCGAACAGGTCGAGGCCGTACGGGTGCTTCCGCAGCTCGCCGCCCCGCCCAAGCAGCTCATCAAGGCGAAGGTCTTCGGCCCCGGCCTGTACTCCGAGCCCGACCGCTCCACCCCCGCCAAGGCGAAGATCGAGGACCACCTCGACTTCCTCTTCACCTACTACAAGGGCCAGGTGGAGCAGCGCCGCTGGTACGGCTTCTGGGACTACGGCGACATCATGCACACCTACGACACGGTCCGGCACCAGTGGCGCTACGACATCGGCGGCTACGCCTGGGACAACTCCGAACTGTCCCCGGACCTCTGGCTCTGGCTCGCGTATCTGCGCTCCGGCCGCGCGGACATCTTCCGCTTCGCCGAGGCGATGACCCGCCACACCGGCGAGGTGGACGTCTACCACATCGGCCAGTGGGCGGGCCTGGGCACCCGGCACGGCGTCCAGCACTACGCCGACAGCGCCAAGCAGCAGCGCATCGCCAACACCACCTACCGCCGCTACTACTACTTCCTCACCGCGGACGAACGCGTCGGCGACCTCATGCACGCGAACGTCGACTCCGACGAGACGTTCCTCGCCCTGGACCCGCTGCGCAAGATCCGCACCGAGCCGTACACACCCGACCGGCACGCCCTGTCGATCGGCTTCGGCACCGACTGGAGCGGTCTGGTCTCGGCCTGGCTCACCGAGTGGGAGCGCAAGGGCCCCAAGTGGGAGAAGGCCAAGGCGCGCGTGCTGTCGACGATGGAGACGATCGCCGCCCAGCCCAACGGCTTCGTCCAGGGCAGCGGCCTGTACGACCTCGACACCGGGAAGTTCGCCGTGGCCGCCACCCCGGTCGTCGGCGTCTCCCACCTGTCCGCCGTCTTCGGCCTCAACGAACTGTGCGCGGAGCTCATCCACCTGGTCGACATGCCGGCCTTCAACGCGGCCTACTTCGACTACTGCCGCTACTTCAACGCCACCAAGGCCGAGCAGGCGGCGCGCTACGGCTCCAACTTCGGCACCCTGCTGCTGTTCCAGGGCCACTCCCGCCTCGACGCGTACGCCGCCGTGCAGACCGGCGACGAGACGCTCGCCAAGCGGGCGTGGACCAAGTTCTACAGCTCCGACGGCTACACCGAGTCCTCGCCCTGGAAGACGGAGCCGGTGAGCGGCCCCGCCGCCCTGGTCGCGGGCAGCGAGGCCGCCTGGGTGTCCACCAACGACACCGCCCTCTACGGCCTCGCCGCCATCGAGAACCTGGCCCTCCTCGGCGACAAGATGCCGTAACGGGAGACCGGACGAGTGGACCCCGCGACGCCGGCCGTGCGGGTCCGCTCGCCACTCCCTAGTCGATGATCTGGTTGAAGAACAGGACGGCCGGGGCGACCACCCCGCCGCCGACGCTCACCGCGACGGGCCACGCGTTGCCGGCCAGCGCCGCCAGAACCGTGGCACCGATGCCGACCAGGGCTGCCAGCAGGAAGACGATGGCGGCCCGCTGACTGAGGAGCGTCCCTTCCTGGCCCGGCCGCCGACGGTTGGGCTGTGCCACCTCGTTACTCCTTACCCGATGCCGTGCGCGGGCTCGTGCGCCCGTTCCCGCCGGACCACTCCGTGGCCGCCCAGGTCCGGCACGGGGACGTTCCACGGGTCCTGCGCGGGCCGCAGCAGTTCGAAGGCGATACGGCCGTCACCGCTCGTGCGGACGCCGTGCACGGCGGGCTCGGCCAGGGAGTTGTACTGGAAGTGCGTCGAGAAGTAGTAGGCGCCGGTGTCCGGGACGGTGACGAGGTCGCCGGGTTCGAGCAGCGGCAGCGCACGGTCACGTGCCAGCAGGTCACCGGCGAAGCAGGCGGGGCCCGCGATGTCCTGGCGGACCGGTCCGCCCCGCTTCACCGTGCCACTGCCGTCGTGCGCCTCGATCCGCAGCGGCCAGGCGTCGGGATGGAACACGGTCCGGGTGGCCACCTGCACACCGGCGTGGGTGACCGCGATCGGCCGGCCGCCCATGCTCTTCGTGTACTCCACGTACGCGGCGATGAAACCGTTCTTGGCGAGGACGGAGCGCCCGAACTCGGTGACGATCTCGTACCCGCCGGAGAACAGCGCGGGCGCGTGGGCGCGCAGCCGGCCGACGTAGGTGTCGAAGGTCGGCGTGGTCTCGTCGTCGGCGAAGTTGACGGGCAGTCCGC
This sequence comes from Streptomyces sp. NPDC005820, assembly GCF_040630255.1. Classification (NCBI taxonomy): domain Bacteria; kingdom Bacillati; phylum Actinomycetota; class Actinomycetes; order Kitasatosporales; family Streptomycetaceae; genus Streptomyces; species Streptomyces sp. NPDC005820. The sequence continues at coordinate 56,992 of NZ_JBEXXE010000008.1, read as the reverse complement.
CCCCGATGTCGATGCCGACGACCTGACGCCGCCCGACGGTGGCGTTGACCTCCTCGGCGAACGCCACGGCCTCGGCGACCCCGCGCGCCATGAGGTCCAGCGGGCAGCCCTGGGAACCGGTGTGCGTGTGCACCCAGGTGAGCCACGGCCGGTCGCGGTAAGCGCGCAGCAACTCCCGTCGGCTGCCCGGGTCGGCCAGCGGGACGCCGAACTTGGAGGTGCTCGTGGCCGTGCTCATCGCGGCGATGGCACCACCACCGAGCTGGGAGTTGACCCGCACACCGATTCTCGACAGCGGGGCGCGGTCGCCGAGTGCCCGGTCGATCCTGGCGAGTTCCTGGTAGTTGTCCGCGTTGACGGTCACCCCCAGGTCCAGGGCACGACGGAGTTCGGCCTGCGTCTTGGCCGGCGAGTCGAAGACGATCCGGTCCGGTGCGAAGCCGGCGGCCACCGCGCGGGCCAGCTCACCCGCGGTGGCGACCTCGCAGCCCATGCCGAGCCGCCGTAGCTCCGCCAGCACCGGCACCAGGCTGTTGGCCTTGGCGGCGAACGCGTGCAGCACGCGCGGCGAGGAGGGAAAGGCGCGGTGCAGGGACTCGACCGTCGCGGCGACGCCGTCCAGGTCGACGAAGGCGGCCAGCAGCGAGTGCTCGGGGTCCAGCAGTCCCTGCCGCACCGCCTCCTGCAGGATCCGCTCGCGCCGCTCGGCGGCGGGGGTCATTCCGGTCATGGTGAGCCGTCCAGGTGGTCAGCGCAGCGCCCGGGACCTTCCCGGGGCGGAGTACCAGGCTGCTGTCCGCACCGGGAGGGCGTCTTCGTCGAGTCGGCAAAGCCGTGGGCCCCTCCCACGGCGGTCAGGGGCAAACAACGGCCCCGCCGGGCCGTGCCGTTGTGCGCTCCGACGAAGAAGCGGCCCTTCCATGGTGACGGCGCACAAGCGGCCCACAAGCGGGGGCGAGGCGCCGACGAGCGGCCGGAAGAGCGGTCGACGCCCCGGTCGCTCAGTGCGCGCCGTCGCCCTGGTCGCTCAGGCGTAACTGCAACTGGGCCAGCAGTCGGGCGTCCGGGCTCTCCAGATCCAGCTCCGACACCTGGGTGATGCGCCGCAGCCGGTAGCGCAGGCTGTTGGAATGCACGCCCAGCGCGCGGGAGGCGGCCGACACGTCGCCGAAATGGTCGAGGTAGGCGCGCAGGGTCTCCACCAGGCAACTGCCGCTGTGCTCCGCGTCGAACGCCCTCAGTCGGGCCACCGAGGTCTGCGGCGGCAGCGCCACCGCGCGTAGGGCGCCGACGACCTGCAGGATGCCGACCGTGTCCGCGACGTCGGCTGTCCGGGCCACGGTGCGCGACCCCGCGGCCTCGGTGAGCGCCCTGAGGGCGACCTCGGCCGACCGGCGCGACTCGGGCGCCCGTGCCAGTCCGGGGGCGACATCGCCGAGACCGACCTTCACCGGCCTGCCCAGGGTGGCCGACAGCTGCTTCGCCAGCGATTCCCCCAGCCGCGTCACCTGGCCCTCGGCCCTCGCGGGGTCGCGGTCCAGCGTGCTCAGCAGCACCAGGATCCGGCCGCCCGCCGGGACGACCACCGTGCGATGGCCGTAGGCGGCACAGTGCAGGGTCAGCAGCCCGTGCAGTCCTGACGGACCGTCGTCCCCGTGTTCCGCGGTCCCGGTAGCGACCGCCAGCACGGCACACGGCTCCCTCGGCGGCAGCGACGCCCGTTCCGCGAGCACCTCGACGGATCCGCGGTCCTCCAGCAGCGCGCGGGCCGCGTCCTCGACGAGGCGGTCGTCCGAACTGTGGGTGCGGTGGTGCAGCAGGTGGGCGGCGGCCGTCCGGACCGCCGCGCGCAGGGCCTCGGAGGCGTTGGGTGCCAACGGCCGTCCGGCCACCGCGGCCACCCAGATCGACCCGAGCGCCTCCCCGCCCGCCCGTACCGCGCCCACCAGACGCTCAGGGTCCTGCCCGCGCGCCGGCCGGTGCAGTACGTCGTCCCCGGCCCACAGCGCCTGGAAGAACCCGGCCTCCCGCATGGCGGCCACCCGCCACGGCGGGACCCGGCGGCCGAGGATGGTCAGCCGGCGCTGCTCGTCCACGTCCTCCTCGGTCGAGGAGTGGGCGAGCACCCGGGACTCCGTGTCCTCGATGGTCACCGCGCCGCCCACCAGGGCCGCCACCGCGTCGGCCAGCGAGTTGAGGTCCCCCAGCCGCGGCCCGCCGAGCCCGGCCGCCGGCAGTACGCCCGCCGAGGCGAGCCCCGCCCGCAGCACACCGACCAGATGCGCCCAGGTGCACCAGGCGGTACGGAAGAGCAGCGCCGTACCGCCCTCCTCGGCGGCCGCCTGAAGGGCACCCGCGGCAGGCTCGGGCCGGCCCGGTCCGAACACCACGCCCGCCGCACCCGACTCGCCGGCCCGGCGTACGACGTCGACCGCCTGGGGCGAGCGCGGATCGACGCCCACGGCGAGCAGCAGCTCCCGGGGCCTGATCACGGGCTCCAGGAGGTCCAGCACGTTCACGCCGGTGACCGTGGTCCCCAGCCCGGCGGGCGCCGAGTGCAACTCCACGACGCCCACGCCCACGACGGAGAGCAGCCGCTCCAGCGACACCCGCGTCTCGCCGCTCGCCTCCCAGCCGGCTGATCCCCCCAGGTCCGTCACGCAGCCCCCAGTCGTGCACACGCCACCCACCGCGGGCGGCCGATCCGGAAAACGTACGACATCACCGTCACGGCCCGCAGTCGATGCCGAGCAAAACAGCTCGCCCCAGGGCTAGTTCATCCTTTCCAGTACGTCCCGCACGCGACGGACGTCCCGCAGGCGCTGCTCGTACGTCGCCCCGAGGGTGAGCAGCAGGAGCCCCGCGAGCGCCGGCGGTACCCAGCGGGGGAGCGCGTCGGCGACCTGGACCAGGTAGGGGGCCAGCTCGTGCACCGTGTCCAGGACCAGTGCCGAGCCGCCCAGCACCAGCGGAGCCCGTAGCCGGTGCCGGGCGCCCAGCAGGGTGACCAGCAGCGCGGCCGCGCCCAGGAGCAGCGGACGGGTCCACTCCGGGTCGCCCCAGGCGGCGACGAGGCTCGGCGCGAGTGTGGCGGCGAGCCCGGGGCCGTACGCCGTCCAGGACGAGGCCTGCGGGTCGCGGCGGCGCCGCAGCGCGCCGACGAGCAGGGCCGGGACGGTCACCGGCAGCGTGTACGCCTCCGGGGTGGTGACGTCCCAGGCGGCGAGCCGGACCCAGGTGGCCAGCAGGAACAGGGCGGCGGCCGCGTATCCGACCGGCCGGCGACCGGCGCGGACCGCCGTGCCCGCCGTGATCACACCGCACAGAGCCAGCACCAGGGCCAGCATCGGCGGATCGGTGACCGCCAGGGCCACGGCGAGCAGCCCGGCGGCGGCCCCCGTCGCCTCCACCGGCACGGTCGCCGGGGAGTCGCCGAGGCGCGCGGCGAGCCCGGCCGCGACACCGGGGACCACCAGGACCAGCAGGGCGGTGTACTGCGGCTGCCAGCCGGCCGCCGCGCCGGTCGCGCAGGCCAGTGCGGCCGCGTACACGAGGGCGGCGGGGACGGTGAAAGGAGCCGCGCGTGGCCGTCGCGAGGCCGCGGCGAACAGGACGGCCAGGGCGGACAGCACGGTCAGGGTGGCCGCCTGCGAGGCCAGGGACACGAAGGCGAGGTTCAGGGAACCGACCAGCGAGAGCAGGGTGGTCGTGACCGACCGTGAACCGAACGCGGCAGCCGCCGTGGCGGCTCCCAGCATCAACAGGCCTGCGACATAGGGGAGTTCCAGCACCGAGGGAAGCGCGACCGCCGTCACCCAGGCCAGGACCAGCGCGCCGGTCAGGGCCCTCGGCCGCCAGGTCGCGTTGCGGACCACCAGGGCGAGCACACCGGCGGCGGCCGTGAGGACGACCAGCGCCTGGACCGGGTGAGGCGGCCACGGGGTGTGCACGGTCACCGCGGCGCGGGCGTCCGACGGCGCACCCGACCAGGGGTGCTCGATCCAGCCGACCGGACCCAGCAGCGCGACGACCACCAACGGCACCGTCCAGAGCAGCGCCAACGCCTGCACCGCGCCGCAGGCCCGGGCGAGGCCGCGCCGCAGGGGCTCGGGCAGGGGATCCCGCAGCGCCGCCAACAGCGCCACGCCGCAGGCCAGATGAGCGGGCACCGCCCAGCCGTCGGGCAGCGTCACACGCAGGACACCGCCGGACGCCGCCACCAGCAGTACACCGCCCGCGAGCGCGTGGCCCGTCGCGGCGCGCGCCCCGGCGAGCCGCCACGCGGCGACCAGAGCCGTCACCGCCGCGAGGACCAGGAGCGCCGCCGCACGGGCGGCCGCGCTCGGACCGGCCGCCGTCCAGGACAGCCAGCCGGCCGCCGACGCGCCCCCACCGCCCATGCCGTACGCCCCGACGGCCGCGGTGACGCGCACGGACCTGGCGGTCGTCGCACGCGCGAGCGCCACAGCGGTGTCGAACCCGGCCGTCACCACAAGGGCGGCCGCCACGCCGTACGCCCCCGAGGAGGACGCGATCGCCCAGAGCGGGAGCGGCAGTTGGGCCGCCACCAGGGCGAAGGGCAGAGGGAACCGGAGCCCTGCCGGACGGGGTCGCGCGGTGGGTTCCGCCGCGGACCGTGGGACCGAGACCGCTACCGCGCCGAGCCCGAGCCCGTACCCGGTCCACAGCAGCGCCAGCACCGCCGACGCGTACGCCGCGTAGCCCGTACCGTCGGTGTCCGTGAGCGCGGCCTCGTGCAGGGCATAGGCGTCCAGCACCGTCAGCGCGATCCCGAGACCCGCCACCGACTCGGCGGTCGACCGCAGCCCGCCCCGCAGCAGCGGCACCGGCGCGGCGAGCGCGACCGCCGTGACCGTGCCGAGCACCAGGGCGCGACCGGCGATGCCCAGGTGCCCCCAGCTGACCAGGGTGAAGGCCATCGCGGCGATGGTGAGCAGGACGCCGCCGAGCAGGAGCAGCACGTTCTGCACACGCGGGGCGGCGGTCTCGGGACCGGGCCCGGTGGCTGCCGGCCGGGGGACCACAGCCGGCCGTGCCTGCTGGAGGTGCGCGACCAGCCAGGCGCGGCGGGCCAGCAACTGGGCCCGGCGGGCGTCCAGTTGCCACAGCTCGGCATCGACGAGCCGCAGCTCGTCGGCCGGAGGCGGAAGGTGCGTCATGCCTCGGAGTGTGTCCCGGGTCACGCCACCCGGCATGGGCGCACGTACTCAGAACGTACTCAGATACCCGCCCGGGTACGGGCAGACTCTGTCCATGGACTGGACGCACTACCGCTTCCGCAGCCTGTGGACCCTGCCCGCACCCCCCGCCGTCGTGTACGACGCGCTGGAGCGAGCGGAGGACTATCCCCGCTGGTGGCGCCAGGTCCGCGAGGTGACCCGGCTCGACGACACCACCGGGGTCATCCGCATCCGCTCGCTCCTGCCGTACGACATCACCTTCACCGCGCGCGAGACGCGCCGCGATCCGGCGGCGGGCGTTCTGGAGATCGCGATGTCCGGCGACATCGAAGGCTGGGCGCGCTGGACGCTCACCGCCGACGGCCCCGGCACCCTCGCCCGCTACGACCAGGTGGTCGAGGTGCACAAGCCGCTGCTCAGGCGGTTCGCCGTACCCGGGCGCCCGCTGTTCCGGGCCAATCACCGGCTGATGATGCGGGCCGGCCGGCGCGGACTGGCCGCCCGGCTGGAAGCGGTTTGAACGAAGCGTGCGGGGACCTGTATTGTTCAGTGCGTTCCCGGGCGATTAGCTCAGTGGGAGAGCGCTTCGTTCACACCGAAGAGGTCACTGGTTCGAACCCAGTATCGCCCACCGGGAAAGAACCGGTCCGTATCACACGGACCGGTTCTTTTGTGTACCGGCACGTGCCTTGCCACCCAGCTGGTGTTCGGCGGAGCGGCGACGGTCGGGCAGTCAGCGTCGCTCCGGTCTGTACGGGGGGATCGGTGCCTTGGGCTGCATGGCCGGCGTCGTCGTCACCGTGGCCACCCACACACCGTCCCCGGGCGGTGACTCCGGCGGAGGCTCCTGGTGAGCCGACCGCCGGCCGCGCGCAGGCGCCTAGGCCGCCGCCGGCAGTTCCGGGCGTACCGGCCACGACGTGTCCACCGTCTCCGGGTTGCCGCTGCGGGCGAACCACGCCTGCAGCCCGCGCGCCTGCGCCGCGAACCACGTCATCTGGAGCGCGTGCAGCTCGGCGGGCGAGAGCCGCTCCAGCCGCGCCGAGAAGCGCCGGCCCACGGCCCGTACGACCTCGAGCGCGGCCAGCGCGTCCGCCGCCGCGTCATGCGCGTCGGCCAGGGACACCTCGTAGTGCGCGCACAGGTCGGTGAGCGTGCGCCGCCCCTTGCGGTAGCGGTCCAGGTGTTTGTCCAGGACCCGGGGGTCCAGCACCCGCAGCGGCGCCGGCTCCAGCCAGTGCCCCAGCGACGAGGCCCGGTGCCGCCGTAGCTCGCGGTCCAGCAGGGTCAGATCGAACGGCGCGTTCATCACGACCAACGGCCGTCCCGCCGCCGCCTGTTCGGCGAGCAGCTCGGCTATCTCGAACATCACCGGCGCCGGCCAGCGGCCGTTGCGCTGGAGATGGTCGTCCGTCAGCCCGTGCACCGCCGTAGCCTCGGCGGGCACCGGCACGCCCGGGTTCACCAGCCAGCGGCTCACCCGCGGCCGTACCCCCGGGGCGTCCTGGACGACGAGGGCGGCCGACACTATCCGGTCGGCCTCCACGTCGACGCCCGTCGTCTCCGTGTCGAAAGCGGCCAGCGGGCCCTCGTACCAGTACGACATACCAACACAACCCCTCGTTCACCCACGGCAGCTGACGCACCGTCTTCTGCCTGTTTGGTGATACCCGGGCTGTTTGCGCCGTACGCCGGAAGGACACAACAGGAGTACGGGTCTTTGCAGTTCAGCGGCCCGCGGCGGGATTCACTCGGTATTCCATTCGATTTCACTCGGCCCGATTCCGGGCATCTCACTTGTCGTGGAAGGCAGTTGGTCATGGCGATAGCGCAGCCCGAGCGGGGCGGGCTGCTGCCCGAGCAGACGGGCCCCCATCGCGGCACACTCGCCACCACCGCCTGCATGGAGACACTGCAGGTCGGCTACTTGCACGCGGTCGCGGCGGCCGCCGGCTGCTCGCTGTCCCAGCCGTTCCCGGACAACGGCATCGACTGGCACGTCAGTCACAGCGCGCCCGGGCACACCGTGGACGACGAGGTCACCATCAAGGTGCAGCTCAAGGCCACCTACCAGATCCCGCCCGGTCCACCGGGCCGGTTCTTCTCCTTCACCCTCGACAACGACCACCTGCGCAAGCTCGCCCGCACCCCGGTGTCGGTGCACAAGATCCTCGTCGTGATGATCGTCCCCCGCTCGCAGGACCAGTGGCTGCGCGCCGGACACGACCGCCTCGACCTGCGGCACTGCTGCTACTGGGTCAATCTCGCCGGCCACCCGATCACCGGGCGGACCCGGACCACCGTGCGGATACCGACCTCACGCATCTTCGACGACCGGGCCCTGTGCGAGATCATGACGCGGGTCGGGACGGGAGGCAGACCATGACCCACCGGCCCCACGACGAGCCACTGAGGGCGGTACGGCCGCACCCCGAGCTCTGCTGGGACCGGGCCCCCGAGCCCGGAGAGGTCGACCCGGCCGTCCTCGGCGCCCTGCTGCGCCGGCACGGCTGGCAGCGGCGGGGCGGCGCCGCCGGACGCTACGGCCGCTGGACCCCACCCGGGCCCGGCGCGGGCGGCACGAGCCTGCTCGTGCCCGAGAGCCGGGCCTTCCCCGACAGCGACGACCTGCTCGGCGAGGCGCTCCAGGCGCTCGCCCGCAGCGGCACGCCCTCCGCGCGCGAGGTGCTCGTCGGGCTCGCCGTGCCCAGCGACGAGATCCGCTGGTGGCGCGACACCCCCGAAGGACCCGCGGGCGCCGCGCCCTGGACCGTCGAGGAGCAACTGCGCGGCGCCGCCCGCCAGATGCTCCTCGCCGGCGCGCTCGCCACCCGCGCGCGGGCCGGCTACTACGGCGCCCGGCACCGCAGGGCCGCCTCCGCGCTCCTGGACCAGGTACTGGTCGGCTCCGGGGCCGGTGGCCGCCGGCTGACCGCCTTCGTGCCGGCCGACCCGGTCCGCCCCCTCGCCGTCCGCCTCCACCAGGCCCTCTACGCGGTCCGCGAGGCCATCGACTACCAGCGGGCCACCGGCGGCATGGACGCCTTCGACGGCGCCGTGGAGGCCGGCGCCAGCCGCGAGCTCACCGACGCGCTGATCACCCTGGTCCGCGGCACCGAGGGCGCCCGCGTCGCCGTGGAGTGGGCCCCCGCCGCCGGGGTGCCCGAGGACTGCGCCGCCACCAACGAGCCCATCGAGTTCTCGCCCGGCGACCTGCCCGCGCTGCGCGAGGCCGGCGCCCGCTATCTGCGCGAGGAACCCGCCGTGGCCGTGCGGATCACCGGCACCGTCGTCCGGCTGCGCAGGTCGGGGCCGCGCGGCGAGGGCAGCGTACGGCTGCGGGTGCTCGCCGGCGCCGAGATCCCGAACGTCCGGCTCACCCTCGACGAGGAGGACTACCGCATCGCCGGGCAGGCCCACCTCGTCGGGCTGCCGGTGCGGGTGCAGGGGCGGCTGGAGAGCAGGGGCGGCTTCCGCAGGCTCACCGGCGCCTGCGGGGTCGTACCGGTCCAGGTCGACGACGCCGAGCGGGACCGCCTGATGAAGTCCCTCCAGGAACATCTCGACTTCTTCGAGGAGGCCTGCGGCGGGGAGTACGACGGGGACTGATTTCGCGGTCGGCGGGTGCGGGTCGGTACGATCCCACTCATGCGCGCGCTCCCGGTATGGCGCCGCACCCCACCTGCAGTCAGGAGAGACCGGTGTCAGACGTCCGTGTGATCATCCAACGCGATTCCGAGCGGGAAGAGCGCACGGTGACGACGGGCACTACGGCCGCCGACCTCTTCGCCGGCGAGCGTTCCGTCATCGCCGCGCGCGTGGGCGGCGAGCTCAAGGACCTGTCGTACGTGCTCTCCGAGGGCGAGGAGGTCGAGGGCGTGGAGATCGCCTCCGAGGACGGCCTCAACATCCTGCGCCACTCCACCGCGCATGTGATGGCCCAGGCCGTGCAGGAGATCTTCCCCGAGGCCAAGCTGGGCATCGGCCCGCCGGTCAAGGACGGCTTCTACTACGACTTCGACGTCGAGAAGCCGTTCACGCCCGAGGATCTCAAGGCCATCGAGAAGAAGATGCAGGAGATCCAGCGGCGCGGGCAGCGCTTCGCCCGCCGTGTCGTCACCGACGAGGCCGCCCGCGAGGAGCTCGCCGACGAGCCGTACAAGCTGGAGCTGATCGGCCTCAAGGGCTCCGCGTCCTCCGACGACGGCGCGGACGTCGAGGTCGGCGCCGGCGAGCTGACGATCTACGACAACCTCGACGCCAAGACCGGCGAGCTGTGCTGGAAGGACCTCTGCCGCGGTCCCCACCTGCCCTCCACCCGCCTCATCCCGGCGTTCAAGCTGATGCGCAACGCGGCCGCCTACTGGCGCGGCAGCGAGAAGAACCCCATGCTCCAGCGCATCTACGGCACCGCCTGGCCGTCCAAGGACGAGCTGAAGGCGTACCTCGACTTCCTCGCCGAGGCCGAGAAGCGCGACCACCGCAAGCTGGGCGCCGAGCTCGACCTGTTCTCCATCCCCGAGCAGATCGGCTCCGGCCTCGCCGTCTTCCACCCGAAGGGCGGCATCATCCGCCGGGTCATGGAGGACTACTCGCGCCGCCGGCACGAGGAGGAGGGCTACGAGTTCGTCTACACCCCGCACGCGACGAAGGGGAAGCTCTTCGAGACGTCCGGGCACCTGGACTGGTACGCCGACGGCATGTACCCGCCCATGCAGCTCGACGAGGGCGTGGACTACTACCTCAAGCCCATGAACTGCCCGATGCACAACCTGATCTTCGACGCGCGAGGCCGCTCCTACCGCGAACTGCCGCTGCGCCTGTTCGAGTTCGGGACCGTGTACCGGTACGAGAAGTCGGGCGTGGTGCACGGCCTCACACGCGCGCGTGGCTTCACCCAGGACGACGCGCACATCTACTGCACCCGTGAGCAGATGTCGGAGGAGCTCGACAAGACGCTCACCTTCGTCCTCGGCCTGCTGCGCGACTACGGCCTGACCGACTTCTACCTGGAGCTCTCCACCAAGGACCCGGAGAAGTTCGTCGGCTCCGACGAGGTCTGGGAGGAGGCCACCGAGACCCTCCGCCAGGTCGCCGAGAAGCAGGGTCTGCCCCTGGTCCCCGACCCGGGCGGCGCCGCCTTCTACGGCCCGAAGATCTCCGTGCAGACCAAGGACGCCATCGGCCGCACCTGGCAGATGTCGACCATCCAGCTCGACTTCAACCTGCCCGAGCGCTTCGACCTGGAGTACACCGGCACCGACGGCGCCAAGCAGCGTCCGGTGATGATCCACCGCGCCCTGTTCGGCTCCATCGAGCGGTTCTTCGCGGTGCTCCTGGAGCACTACGCGGGCGCCTTCCCGGCCTGGCTGGCCCCGGTCCAGGCGATCGGCATCCCGATCGGCGACGGACACGTGGAGTACCTGGAGAAGTTCGCCGCGGCGGCTCGCAAGCAGGGGCTCCGCGTCGAGGTCGACTCCTCCTCCGACCGGATGCAGAAGAAGATCCGCAACGCCCAGAAGCAGAAGGTGCCCTTCATGGTCATCGCGGGCGACGAGGACATGTCGAACGGCTCGGTGTCCTTCCGCTACCGCGACGGCTCCCAGGAGAACGGCATCCCGTTCGAGGAGGCCATCGCGAAGATCGCGAAGGTCGTCGAGGAGCGGACGCAGGTCTGATCCGGCCGTACGCGGGCCCCCGGGGAGTTCAGCTCCCCGGGGGCCCGTCGCCGTCCTGGCGGTCGCTCTCCAGCGAGAACACCTGGACCAGCCACGACGAGAACGAGCCCGTCACCGCGCCCAGCAGCGCAAGACCGCACGCCATCAGGCCCACCGCGATCGTCCGGCCGCCGGTCGTCACCGGGACGACATCGCCGTAGCCGACCGTGGTGAGCGTGGCGCACGCCCACCACAGCGCGTCCCCGAAGCTGTGCATCTCGGTGCCCGGCGCGTCCCGTTCCCGGTCGTAGACGGCGAGTGAGCACGCGAAACCGAGCAGGACCGTCGTCAGCCCGGCATAGGTGATCACGCGCGCGTACAGCGACAGCCGGGGTTCCCCGCGCCGGTGCTGGACGGCCTCGTACACCTTGACCACCCGCAGCGGGCGCAGCAGGGGCAGCAGCGCGACCACGGTGTCCAGCTTGTGCGTGGGGGCGAAGCGCAGCCCCTGACCGCTGAGCCGCCAGCGAACCCCGTAGTCGGCGGCGAACAGCGCCCAGGTCAAGGACAGCACCGCCGTGCACAGGTCCCGCCAGGCGTCCGGCAGACCCTGGGCGAGGACCAGGATCGCGTACATGGCGAGGAACAACAGCGACGCGAAGGCGAGGGGGAGCTCGGTGCGCTGCTCCCAGCGGGCCTGACGGCTGACTTCGTCCATCGGGCCAGCTTGGCCTGCCGGGCTTTTCCCCCAACCCCGGCGACACGCCGCGAACGGGCGAAGCCATATGCTGCCTTGCATGACGAGTGAGCCGGAGCAGCAGATCGGAGTGGGGACGCAGGACGCGTTCCAGCGCCTGTGGACGCCCCACCGGATGGCCTACATCCAGGGCGAGAACAAGCCGACCGGCCCGGGGGCCGACGACGGCTGCCCGTTCTGCTCGATCCCGGCGAAGTCCGACGAGGACGGGCTGATCGTCAAACGGGGCGAGCACGTGTACGCGGTGCTCAACCTCTACCCGTACAACGGCGGCCACCTGATGACCGTGCCCTACCGCCATGTCGCCGACTACACCGAGCTGACCGGTCCCGAGACCGTCGAGCTGGCCGAGCTGACCAAGCAGGCGATGACGGCCCTGCGCACCGCGTCCGGCGCGCACGGCTTCAACATCGGCATGAACCAGGGCACCGTGGCGGGCGCGGGCATCGCCGCCCATCTCCACCAGCATCTCGTGCCCCGCTGGGGCGGGGACACGAACTTCATGCCGGTGGTCGGCCACACGCGCGTGCTGCCGCAGCTGCTGGCGGACACCCGGAAGATGCTGGCGGAGGCCTGGCCGGCGTGAGTGTCGGCCTGTCCGGCGTTTCCGGGGGCGCAGCCCCGAGGGCCGGCCGCAGAGATCGCCCGCACGGCTCGGCCCGACCGCCGGAGGCCTACGCGTCGTAGGTGTCGGCCTTGCGGGGCGACACCTCCTGCACACCGCCGCTCATGACCGACGAGCGCGAGCTGAACTTCTCCAGGTCCACGTCGTGCTCCTTGAGGACCCTGAACGCGGCCCGGTGCACCGCGCGCAGCACCGGCGTGGCCGTGCGCAGCGCGTCGTCGGCCATGAAGCGGTGCCGCCAGGGCTGGTCCGCCCAGGCGTGCCGCAGACCGAACGGCTCGGGCAGCCCGATGGACCCGCCGAGCCATTTCAGCAGCGGCGGATACCAGCTGATCGTGGCCCGCGCGGCGAGCCGGACCACCTCGTCGGTGGTGACCAGCGGCAGCTTGATCGTCCGCGTCTCCCAGAAGCGGACGGTCTTGGCGACCTCCTTGGTGGGGGCCTCCGGCTTGCTGCCGAACAGACCGTTGACCGGGCCCAGCGCATGGCCGGTGACCTCGATGCGCAGGGTCTCCTTGAGCACGGTCACCGTGACCATCATCGTGAGGATCAGGTCGCCGTTGTACAGGTGCGGCCACTGCACACCCAGGTAGTGCCGGTCACCGCCGTCGAACTGGTTGGCGTTGCAGATGTCCTCCACGGCCCGCGGCTTGACCTGGTACGCCTCGACGTCGGTCCCCTCGGGCCGGGTGACCGCCTTGGCGCCCTCGCCGACGTGCGTGACGATCCAGTGCCGCACCTGCGGCTCGGGGAAGCCGCCGGTCTTCAGCCGCTGGCGGTGCAGCACGGTCAGTTCCTCGTGGATGGCCCGTACGACCGTCCAGCTGCGGAACTCGTGGACGCCCTTCACGGGGTCGACCGGCGTCAGCTCCTCCGCCAGGGACCACGCGCCCCAGCGGGTGCCCATGCCGAGTATGCCCTTGGGACCGGCGTAGAAGACCGAGTTGGACTGCTGCTCGGCACTGAGCCGGGCCAGGGACTGGCGCAGCTGCTCGGCCGCGGCCTGGTCGGGGCTGGTCGGAACCGCCTCGGGGACCTTCGCGCCGATGCTGCCGCCGGACAGCAGCCCGTCCCAGCGCTCGCGCAGGTCCTTCGCGGTGCGCTCGCAGACCCGCTTGGCCAGGAACCAGCCGGCCACCGGGGCCACGATGCACCCGCGCGCGTACCACCCCGCGACGCCGGTGAACGGCATCCGGACCAGGAAGATCACGGCGAGGGCGGCGACCGCGACGAGCAGACCGGTGCCGAGGCCGGAGATCCGCTTGTTGTCGGTCCTGCCCATGGTCGCCCGGAGCTGGAAGACGAGCAGCCAGACCAGCAGCCCGGGCAGGAAGAGCACCCCGCACAGCAGCATGATGCCGGTCAGCGTGATGTCGCGCTGCCGGCGGATACGGGTGGCCGCGAGGCAGTGCTCGACGACGACCTGGGGCTCGCTGCCGAAGGACTGGATGAGCGGCTTGCGGCCGACGCCCAGCATGCGGTCGATCACCGCCTGGGAGTACGCCTCACCGAAGTTGGGCCGGAAGATCTTCGCCCACTTGCGGCCCTCGTTGACCGTCGACTGGTGCCATTCGTTGTCGGCCTTCTTGATCTCCTCCATCGGGGTGTCCCGGTACGCCGCCGAGGCGAGCGCGAACGTCGGGCCCTGCCCCGCTCCGCCCGTCCGGGGCACCTGTGGCCCGAAGAAGTCCTCCACGGTCATTCCCGCCCCCACTCGCCGCGATCCCGCTCCTGCGGCCTTCCCGACTTCCGTACTCCGCACACCTGTTGATCAGGTCATCAGCGTATCTCCAGCCACCGACATCCGTCGGCGGACGGCCGAAGCCGCCCGCCGAACCGGAGGATCACCTTCCTCCCTGGTCACTTGAGGCTGACGCAGCCTCAACCGCTAGCCGGCCTCCGCCTGTTGCCGGACCTTCTCGGCCACCTGCGGGGGCATCGGCTCGTGGCGGGCGTACGCGCGGTGGAAACGCGCCGTGCCGTGCGACAGCGAGCGCAGATCGACCGCGTACCGGCCGATCTCGATCTCGGGCACCTCGGCCCGTACGAGCGTGCGCCCGCCGGCCGTCTGCTCGGTGCCCAGCACCCGCCCGCGCCGCCCCGACAGGTCGCTCATCACGGCACCCACGTAGTCGTCGCCGACCAGCACGCTCACCTCGGCCACCGGCTCCAGGAGATGGATCCTCGCGTCGGCCGCCGCCTCGCGCAGCGCCAGCGCGCCGGCCGTCTGGAACGCCGCGTCGGAGGAGTCCACCGAGTGCGCCTTACCGTCGAGCAGGGTGATCCGCACGTCGACCAGCGGATGCCCGCCCACGACCCCCTTGGCCGCCTGCGCCCGCACGCCCTTCTCGACGGACGGGATGAACTGCCGCGGCACCGCGCCGCCGACGACCTTGTCCACGAACTCGATGCCCGACCCGCCCGGCAGCGGCTCCACCTCGATCTCACAGATCGCGTACTGCCCGTGCCCGCCGGACTGCTTCACATGCCGCCCGCGCCCGGCCGACCGGTCGGCGAACGTCTCCCGCAGGGAGACCCGGTGCGGTACGACGTCGACCTGGACGCCGTAGCGGGCGCGCAGCCGCTCCAGGGCCACGTCCGCGTGCGCCTCGCCCAGACACCACAGGACCACCTGGTGGGTGTCCTGGTTCTGCTCCAGGCGCATCGTCGGGTCCTCGGCGACGAGCCGCGAAAGGCCCTGCGAGAGCTTGTCCTCGTCGGGTTTGCTGTGCGCCTGGATGGCCAGCGGCAGCAGCGGGTCGGGCATCTGCCAGGGCTCCATCAGCAGCGGGTCGTCCTTCGCGGAGAGCGTGTCGCCGGTCTCCGCGCGGCTGAGTTTCGCCACGCACGCGAGGTCGCCCGCGATGGCGTGCGTCAGCGCCCGCTGCTGCTTGCCGAAGGGCGCGGACAGCGCGCCGATGCGCTCGTCGACGTCGTGGTCCTCGTGACCGCGGTCGGCCATGCCGTGCCCCGAGACGTGCACCGTCTCGTCGGGGCGCAGGGTGCCGGAGAAGACCCGCACCAGCGAGACCCGGCCCACGTACGGGTCGGACGACGTCTTCACGACCTCCGCGACCAGCGGCCCGCCGGGGTCGCAGAGCTTCAGCTCGCGCGGCCGGCCGTCCACCGTCGTCACCTGGGGCGCCTCGCGCTCCAGAGGCGTCGGGAAGCCCCTGGTGATCAGCTCCAGCAGCTCGACCGTGCCGATGCCCTGCCGGGCGCCGTCGGCGGCCGGGGCGGCCGCCAGGACGGGAAAGAACGTGCCGCGCGCCACGGCCCGCTCCAGGTCGTCGATCAGCGTCTTGACGTCGACCTGCTCCCCGCCGAGATAGCGGTCCATGAGGGTCTCGTCCTCGCTCTCGGCGATGATTCCCTCGATCAGCCGGTTGCGGGCCTCCTCCAGGTCCGGCAGCTGGTCCTCGCCCGGTTCCGACTCCTCGCGCTCGCCCGAGGAGTAGTCGAACAGCTTGCGCGACAGCAGCCCGGTCAGCCCGGTCACGGGCGCGTGCCCGTCGGGCGCCTGCGGGCCGTGCAGCGGCAGATACAGCGGGAGGACGGCGTCCGGGTCGTCGCCGCCGAACGCGTCCGCCAGGAGCGGGGCCATCTCCCCGAAGTCCGCGCGGGCGGCCTCCAGGTGCGTGACGACGATCGCGCGCGGCATGCCGACCGCCGCGCACTCCTCCCACACCATGCGGGTCGAGCCGTCCACGCCGTCCGAGGCCGAGACGACGAAGAGGGCCGCGTCCGCCGCGCGCAGACCGGCCCTGAGCTCCCCGACGAAGTCGGCGTATCCGGGGGTGTCCAATAGATTGATCTTGATGCCGTCCCAGTCGACCGGCACCAGGGACAGCTGTACGGAGCGTTGCTGCCGGTGCTCGATCTCGTCGTAGTCCGAGAGGGTGCCGCCGTCCTCCACGCGGCCCGCCCGGTTCACCGCTCCCGCCGTCAGCGCGAGAGCCTCCACCAATGTCGTCTTGCCCGATCCGGAGTGGCCGACCAGCACCACATTCCGTACGGACGCGGGATGGTCGGCCGCCGTAGCCCTGCCGGCGGCTCCGGGGTGGGTGTGCGCCTTGTCGCCCATTTCTTGCCTCCCGTGCACGGTGAGGTCCTTGGGGGCGCGGGCACGACGGCCCCGCGTGCGATGGCGGCTCCGGCGACGCCCGCGGTCCTTCGAGCTTTCCACTCCCGTCACCGCGCGTCCATACGACGGACGGGAAGCCGGGCGGGGAGGGCCGCGACCGGGCCGTGACCCGGATGCCGTCGTGCTGTGACACGGGTGTGCGGGTGCCCGTCCGTCGCACACACGCGCGCGTGGCTACGATGGGCCAGCCGGTGGCCAGCAGGGGCCGCGCGGCCAACCGAACCTCGGGAAGGCCATGCTGAACAAGTACGCGCGTGCGTTCTTCACGCGTGTCCTCACGCCGTTCGCCGCATTTCTGATCAGGCGGGGGGTGAGCCCCGACACGGTCACGCTGATCGGCACCGCCGGTGTGGTCGCGGGAGCGCTGGTCTTCTACCCCAGGGGCGAGTTCTTCTGGGGCACGATCGTGATCACGCTGTTCGTGTTCTCCGACCTCGTCGACGGCAACATGGCCCGCCAGCTCGGCCGCTCCAGCCGCTGGGGCGCCTTCCTGGACTCCACGCTCGACCGGGTCGCCGACGGCGCGATCTTCGGCGGCTTCGCCCTCTGGTACGCGGGCAACGGCGACGACAACATCCTGTGCGCCGTCTCGATCTTCTGCCTGGCCAGCGGCCAGGTGGTGTCGTACACCAAGGCCCGAGGCGAATCGATCGGCCTGCCGGTCGCCGTCAACGGGCTCGTCGAACGGGCCGAACGCCTGGTGGTCTCGCTGGTCGCGGCCGGGCTCGCGGGGCTGCACACGTTCGGCGTGCCGGGCATCCAGTACCTGCTGCCGGTCGCCCTGTGGATCGTGGCCGTCGGCAGCCTCGTCACGCTGATCCAGCGGGTCGTCACGGTCCGGCGGGAGTCGGCCGAGGCGGAGGCCGCGACGGCCGCGCAAGCCGCGCAGGACGATGCCGCGCAGGACGATGCCGCGCAGGACGATGCCGCGCAGGACGATGCCGCGCAGGACGATGCCGCGCAGGACGATGCCGCGCAGGGGAGTGAGGCGGCGAAGTGAGCCCCCAGGAGCGCCTGACCGACGCGCTGTACGGCCTCGGCTGGAGCACCGTGAAGAAGCTCCCCGAGCCCGCCGCGGTGCGCCTCGGGCAGACCGTCGCCGACCTGGCCTGGAAGAAGCGCGGCAAGGGCGTACGGCGGCTGGAGAGCAACTACGCGCGCGTGGTGCCGGACGCGGGCCCCGAGCGGCTCGCCGAGCTCTCGCGCGCGGGCATGCGGTCGTACCTGCGCTACTGGATGGAGTCGTTCCGGCTGCCCGCGTGGAGCGAGGAGCGGATCAGGACCGGCTTCGAGCCCAAGGACGTCCACCACCTCACCGACGGCATCGCCTCCGACCGGGGCGTCATCCTCGCCCTGCCCCACATGGCGAACTGGGACCTCGCCGGGGCCTGGGTCACCACCAAGCTGGAGACCCCGTTCACGACGGTCGCCGAACGCCTCAAGCCGGAATCCCTGTACGACCGTTTCGTCGCCTACCGCGAGGGCCTCGGCATGGAGGTCCTGCCGCACAGCGGCGGCACCGCCTTCGGCACCCTGGCCCGGCGGCTGCGCGACGGCGGCCTGGTCTGTCTGGTCGCCGAGCGCGACCTGTCCGCCTCCGGCGTCGAGGTGAGCTTCTTCGGCGACACCGCGACGATGCCCGCGGGCCCGGCCCTGCTCGCCCAGCAGACCGGCGCCCTGCTGCTCCCCGTCACGCTCTGGTACGACGACTCGCCCGTCATGCAGGGCCGCGTCCATCCCCCGATCGAGGTACCCCCGTCAGGTACGCGGCCGGAGAAGACGTCTGTCATGACACAGGCGCTGGCAGACGCCTTCGCCTCGGGCATCGCCGACCATCCGGAGGACTGGCACATGCTTCAGCGGTTGTGGCGCGCGGATCTCGACCCCGCGCGTCCCGGTCCCGGGGGGACCGCGTGAGGATCGGCATCGTCTGCCCGTACTCCTGGGACGTGCCGGGCGGCGTCCAGTTCCATATCCGCGACCTCGCCGAGTACTTCATCCGGCTGGGCCACGAGGTGTCCGTCCTCGCCCCCGCGGACGACGACACCCCGCTGCCGCCGTACGTCGTCTCGGCCGGCCGCGCGGTCCCGGTGCCGTACAACGGCTCGGTGGCCCGGCTGAACTTCGGCTTCCTGAGCGCCGCGCGCGTGCGCCGCTGGCTGCACGACGGCGCGTTCGACGTCATCCACATCCACGAGCCGACGTCACCGTCGCTGGGCCTGCTGACCTGCTGGGCGGCGCAGGGCCCCATCGTGGCCACGTTCCACACCTCGAACCCCCGCTCACGCGCGATGATCGCCGCGTACGCGATCCTCCAGGCCGCCCTGGAGAAGATCAGCGCGCGGATCGCGGTCAGCGAGTACGCCCGCCGCACGCTCGTGGAGCATCTCGGCGGGGACGCGGTCGTCATCCCCAACGGCGTCGACGTCGACTTCTTCGCCAAGGCCGAGCCCAACCCCGAGTGGCAGGGCGACACGATCGGCTTCGTCGGCCGGATCGACGAGCCCCGCAAGGGCCTGCCGGTGCTGATGAAGGCCCTGCCGAGGATCTTCGCCGAGCGGCCGCACGCCCGGCTGCTGATCGCGGGCCGCGGCGACGCCGAGGAGGCGGTGGCCGGCCTCCCCAAGGAGCTGCGCGCGCGCGTGGAGTTCCTCGGCATGGTGAGCGACGAGGACAAGGCCCGCTTCCTGCGCAGCGTCGACCTGTACGTCGCCCCCAACACCGGTGGCGAGAGCTTCGGCATCATCCTCGTCGAGGCCATGTCGGCGGGCGCCCCCGTCCTCGCCTCCGACCTGGACGCCTTCGCCCAGGTGCTCGACCAGGGCGCGGCGGGCGAGCTCTTCGCCAACGAGGACGCGGACGCGCTGGCAGAGGCGGCCGTACGACTCCTGGGCGACCCGGAGCGCCGAGCCGAACTGCGGGAACGGGGCAGCACCCACGTCCGCCGCTTCGACTGGTCGACGGTCGGCGCGGACATCCTGTCGGTGTACGAAACGGTCACAGCGGGCGCGGCGGCGGTGGCCGCGACGGACGACGACCGAGGCGGCCCGGGCCTGCGGGCACGACTGGGGTTGGCCCGCGACTGACGGGACGGAGGGCGCCGGCAGGGCTCATGGTGACCGTGCGGTCGGTGGCGTAGAGGGTCCCGATAGCCTTGCTGACCGTGACCGCAACCCTCATCTGGGCCCTCGTCGTCCTTGTCGCGATCGGCCTGTATCTGAGCTGGACGGCGGGCCGCCTGGACCGCCTGCACTCCCGTATCGACGCCGCGCGCGCGGCGCTGGACGCCCAGCTGCTCCGCCGGGCGTCCGTGGCCCAGGAACTGGCCACCTCGGGGGTCCTCGACCCGGCCGCCTCGATCGTGCTGTACGAGGCCACGCACGCCGCCCGGCAGGCCGAGGAGGAGCAGCGGGAGGTCGCCGAGAGCGAGCTGAGCCAGGCCCTGAGGGCCGTTTTCGCGGACGCCCAGCAGGTGGAGGCGGTCCGCGAGGCACCCGGGGGAGAGGCGGCGACGCACGAGCTGACGGAGGCCGTCCGCCGCGTCCCCATGGCCCGCCGCTTCCACAACGACGCCGTCGGCGCCGCCCGCCGGCTGCGCGAGCACCGCAAGGTCCGCTGGTTCCGGCTGGCCGGCCACGCCCCGTTCCCGATGGCCTTCGAGATGGACGACGAGGCCCCCGCCGCCCTCGCGGACCGCGTCTCCTGAACCACCTCGGCCACCTGAGCCGAAAACGATCCACCGTCAAAACGATCCACCGCCTTTCCATTGGCCCTTGCTGTGGACTGGTCCCCTCCCGTTTCCTCGGTGATTGCACAATCCCCTCTTCCCTTCCAGTGAGGTCACCCGTGTCCACCACCGAGAACCAGGCTCCCGAGACCGGCACCGCGCGCGTGAAGCGCGGCATGGCCGAGCAGCTCAAGGGCGGCGTGATCATGGACGTCGTCACGCCGGAGCAGGCGAAGATCGCCGAGGACGCGGGGGCCGTCGCCGTCATGGCCCTGGAGCGGGTCCCGGCCGACATCCGCAAGGACGGCGGCGTGGCCCGGATGTCCGACCCCGACATGATCGAGGGCATCATCGAGGCCGTCTCGATCCCGGTCATGGCCAAGTCCCGGATCGGCCACTTCGTCGAGGCCCAGGTCCTGCAGTCCCTCGGCGTCGACTACATCGACGAGTCCGAGGTCCTCACCCCGGCCGACGAGGTCAACCACTCCGACAAGTGGGCCTTCACCACCCCGTTCGTGTGCGGTGCCACCAACCTGGGCGAGGCCCTGCGCCGGATCGCCGAGGGCGCCGCGATGATCCGCTCCAAGGGCGAGGCCGGCACCGGCAACGTCGTCGAGGCGGTCCGCCACCTGCGCCAGATCAAGGGCGAGATCGCCAAGCTGCGCGGCTGCGACAACAACGAGATCTACGCCGCCGCCAAGGAGCTGCGCGCCCCGTTCGAGCTGGTCAAGGAGGTCGCCGAGCTCGGCAAGCTGCCGGTCGTGCTGTTCTCCGCCGGTGGCGTGGCCACCCCCGCCGACGCCGCGCTGATGCGCCAGCTCGGCGCCGAGGGCGTCTTCGTCGGCTCCGGCATCTTCAAGTCCGGCGACCCGGCCAAGCGCGCCGCCGCCATCGTGAAGGCCACCACCTTCTACGACGACCCGAAGATCATCGCGGACGCGTCCCGCAACCTGGGCGAGGCCATGGTCGGCATCAACTGCGACACCCTCCCCGAGGCCGAGCGCTACGCCAACCGCGGCTGGTAGTCCCGATGAGCACTCCTGTCATAGGCGTCCTGGCCCTCCAGGGCGACGTACGGGAGCACCTGATCGCCCTGGCCGCGGCAGACGCCGTGGCCAGGCCGGTGCGGCGCCCCGAGGAACTCGCCGAGGTGGACGGTCTCGTCATCCCCGGCGGTGAGTCCACCACCATCTCCAAGCTGGCCGTCCTGTTCGACCTGATGGAGCCCCTCCGCGCGCGCGTGCGGGCCGGAATGCCGGTCTACGGCACCTGCGCCGGCCTGATCATGCTCGCCGACAAGATCCTCGACCCGCGCTCGGGCCAGGAGACGATCGGCGGCATCGACATGATCGTGCGCCGCAACGCCTTCGGACGGCAGAACGAGTCCTTCGAGGCGGCGGTGGACGTCCGGGGCGTCCAGGGCGATCCTGTGGAGGGCGTCTTCATCCGCGCCCCGTGGGTGGAGTCCGTCGGTGCCGCCGCCGAGGTGCTCGCCGAGCACGACGGCCACATCGTCGCGGTCCGCCAGGGCAACGCGCTCGCCACGTCGTTCCACCCGGAACTGACCGGCGACCACCGCGTGCACTCCCTGTTCGTCGACATGGTGCGCGCGAACGGTGCAGCCTGAGTCCTTGTAGGATTCCTGGCGTTCGTTATGTGGATGGTTACGCGAAGGAGACAGGCAGATGTCCGGCCACTCTAAATGGGCTACGACGAAGCACAAGAAGGCCGTGGTCGACGCCAAGCGCGGCAAGCTCTTCGCGAAGCTGATCAAGAACATCGAGGTCGCGGCGCGGATGGGCGGCGTCGACATCGAGGGCAACCCCACGCTCTACGACGCCATCCAGAAGGCCAAGAAGCAGTCGGTCCCGAACAAGAACATCGACTCCGCGGTCAAGCGCGGCGGCGGTCTCGAGGCCGGCGGCGCCGACTACGAGACGATCATGTACGAGGGCTACGGCCCGAACGGTGTCGCGGTGCTCATCGAGTGCCTCACCGACAACCGCAACCGCGCCGCCTCCGACGTCCGCGTCGCCATGACCCGCAACGGCGGCTCCATGGCCGACCCGGGCTCGGTGTCGTACCTCTTCAACCGCAAGGGCGTCGTCATCGTCCCCAAGGGCGAGCTGAGCGAGGACGACGTCCTGGGCGCCGTCCTGGACGCGGGCGCCGAGGAGGTCAACGACCTCGGTGAGTCCTTCGAGGTGCTCAGCGAGGCCACCGACATGGTCGCGGTCCGCACCGCCCTCCAGGAGGCCGGCATCGACTACGACTCCGCCGAGGCCAACTTCGTCCCGACCATGCAGGTCGAGCTGGACGAGGAGGGCGCCAAGAAGATCTTCAAGCTCATCGACGCCCTCGAGGACAGCGACGACGTGCAGAACGTCTTCGCCAACTTCGACGTCAGCGACGAGGTCATGGAGAAGGTCGACGCCTGAGAAGGTCGACGCCTGAGCCGACGCTCACGCTCGAACGGGCCGACGGGACACACCCGTCGGCCCGTCGCGTTGTCAGTGGTACCGGATAGCCTGCACAAACAGGCGGTCGAAGGGAGGGCGTGTGCGGGTACTGGGGGTGGACCCGGGATTGACCCGGTGCGGTGTCGGTGTCGTCGAGGGGGTCGCGGGCCGGCCGCTCACCATGCTCGGCGTGGGAGTCGTCCGCACGCCCGCCGACGCCGAGCTGGGCCTGCGCCTGGTGGCCGTCGAGCAGGGCATCGAACAGTGGCTCGACGAATACCGCCCCGAATGCGTCGCCGTGGAGCGGGTCTTCAGCCAGCACAACGTCCGTACGGTCATGGGCACCGCGCAGGCCAGCGCCGTCGCCATGCTGTGCGCCGCCCGCCGCGGCATCCCCGTCGCCCTGCACACGCCCAGCGAGGTCAAGGCCGCCGTCACGGGCAGCGGCCGCGCCGACAAGGCCCAGGTGGGCGCGATGGTCACCCGGCTGCTCCGCCTCGACGCGCCCCCCAAGCCGGCCGACGCCGCCGACGCCCTCGCCCTCGCCATCTGCCACATCTGGCGCGCCCCCGCGCAGAACCGACTCCAGCAGGCCGTCGCCCTGCACGCAGCCAAAACACCGACAACCAACCGACACTGAAAGGCCGTACGGGATGATCGCCTTCGTGAGCGGACCGGTAGCCGCCCTCGCCCCCGACTCCGCGGTGGTCGAGGTGGGCGGCATCGGCATCGCCGTCCAGTGCACGCCGAACACCCTCTCCGGACTGCGGATGGGCCAGCACGCAAAGCTGGCGACGTCCCTGGTCGTCCGCGAGGACTCCCTCACCCTGTACGGCTTCGTGGACGACGACGAGCGCCAGGTCTTCGTGCTGCTCCAGACCGCCAGCGGGGTCGGCCCCCGGCTCGCCCAGGCGATGCTCGCCGTGCACACCCCGGACGCGCTGCGCCGCGCGGTGGCCACGGGCGACGAGAAAGCGCTCATCGCCGTCCCCGGCATCGGCAAGAGGGGCGCCCAGAAGCTCCTGCTCGAGCTGAAGGACCGCCTCGGCGAGCCGGTCGGCGCGCCCGCGATCGGCGCCCCGGTCACCCAGGGCTGGCGCGACCAGCTGCACGCCGCCCTGATCGGCCTCGGCTACTCCACCCGCGAGGCCGACGAGGCCGTGTCCGCCGTGGCCCCGCAGGCCGAGGCCGCCGAGGGCACTCCTCAGGTGGGCCGGCTGCTGAAGGCCGCCCTGCAGACCCTGAACCGCGCCCGCTGACCCCCGACCCTCTGAGGCACATCACATGAACTGGGACGACACGACCGACACCGACGCCGCCTCCGAGCGGCTGGTGGGCTCTGTCGCCGACCGCGAGGACCAGGCAGTCGAGGCCGCCCTGCGCCCCAAGGACCTGGGCGAGTTCATCGGCCAGGAGAAGGTGCGCGAACAGCTCGACCTCGTGCTGCGCGCCGCCCGCGCGCGGGGCGCCACCGCCGACCATGTGCTGCTCTCCGGCGCCCCCGGCCTCGGCAAGACCACCCTCTCGATGATCATCGCGGCCGAGATGGGCGCCCCCATCCGCATCACCTCCGGCCCCGCCATCCAGCACGCCGGCGACCTCGCCGCGATCCTCTCCTCCCTCCAGGAGGGCGAGGTCCTCTTCCTCGACGAGATCCACCGCATGTCCCGGCCCGCCGAGGAGATGCTCTACATGGCGATGGAGGACTTCCGCGTCGACGTCATCGTCGGCAAGGGCCCCGGCGCCACCGCCATCCCCCTCGAACTGCCGCCCTTCACCCTGGTCGGCGCCACCACCCGCGCGGGCCTGCTGCCGCCCCCGCTGCGCGACCGCTTCGGCTTCACGGCGCACATGGAGTTCTACGAGCCCGCCGAGCTCCGGCGCGTCGTGCACCGCTCGGCCCATCTGCTCGACGTCGAGATCGACCCCGCCGGAGCCGCCGAGATCGCCGGCCGCTCCCGCGGCACACCCCGGATCGCCAACCGGCTGCTGCGCCGCGTCCGCGACTACGCACAGGTCAAGGCAGACGGGGTGATCACCCGGGACATCGCCTCGGCGGCCCTCGCCGTCTACGAGGTCGACGCCCGCGGCCTCGACCGCCTGGACCGCGCGGTCCTCCAGGCGCTGCTGAAGCTGTTCGGCGGCGGACCGGTCGGGCTCTCCACGCTCGCCGTCGCGGTGGGCGAGGAGCGTGAGACCGTGGAAGAGGTCGCCGAACCGTTCCTCGTCCGCGAGGGACTGCTCGCCCGCACCCCCCGGGGACGGGTGGCCACCCCGGCCGCCTGGGCACACCTCGGCCTCACCCCGCCCCGCACCGCCACAGCAGGAAACGGACAACAGGACCTGTTCGGGACCTGAGCGGTTCATCGGCGGGGGCAATGGCGGGGCCAGGAACCCAGGTGCCATGCTGAGCGTTGTTCCATGCACGCGGACTCGCTTAGACTCCGCCGATGCCGCCTTTGTCGGCAGCACACAACCAACCCCCATCCATCAGGCCGCTCAGCCATCGCGGTCGCTTGAAGGAAGTTCCGACCCGTGAGTCCTTTGACCCTCCTGCCGTTCATCGTGCTCATCGGGGCCATGTTCCTGATGACCCGGTCGGCCAAGAAAAAGCAGCAGCAGGCCGCCGACATGCGGACCCAGATGCAGCCCGGCAGCGGCATCCGCACCATCGGCGGCATGTACGCGACGGTCAAGGAGGTCAGTGACGACACGGTCCTCCTCGACGCGGGCCCGGGGGTGGAGCTGCTCTTCGCGAAGAACGCGATCGGTGCCGTCCTGACGGACGACGAGTACAACCGCATCGTCCACGGCATCGAGCACGACCTGAAGTCCGACTCCGACGTCGTCCCCGACGACGCCTCCTCCCTCACCGACCCCGCCGACGCCGACGAGTCCGCCGACGAAGCTGCCGCCGCCTCCGACGACAAGTCCGTCGACCTCGGCAAGAAGGGCGCGTCCGACGAGGACGCGGTGCAGGCCGACGAGCCCGAGGCCCAGCAGGCCGAGGCCGACGAGGAGCCGAAGAAGACCGACGGCGAATCCGACGCGAAGAAGTAGTCACGTCCCCGGGGCCCACGGATCACACCCGTGTGCCCCGGGGCGTGCGCATCTCGCAGGGGATCCCGACTACATGTCATGGCCGCCGCCCTGACCAGGCACGAGGCGGCCCGAGAGGGAGTACAAGAAGGTGGCAGCACCTAAGAAGGGCCGGAGCGCGAGCGCCCAGAGCAAGCCAGGGCGCTCGCTGGCCCTGATCCTGATCGCCATCGTGGGGCTCACCGGGGGCATGTTCGCCACCGGGCACACGACCCCGCGACTCGGCATCGACCTTGCCGGCGGCACCAGCATCACGCTGGAGGCGAAGGCCGAGCAAGGGTCCGCGATCAACAAGGCCAACATGGACACCGCGGTCGAGATCATGAACCGCCGTGTCAACGGCCTGGGCGTCTCCGAGGCGGAGGTGCAGACCCAGGGCGACAAGAACATCATCGTCAACATCCCCAAGGGCACCAACTCCAAGGAAGCCCGGGCGCAGGTCGGCACCACCGCCAAGCTGTACTTCCGTCCCGTGCTGGCCCAGGAGGCCACCGGCGCCGCCGCGGGCACCGCCTCGCCGAGCGCGTCCGCCACGGGCTCCTCCAGCGCCTCGCCGAGCTCGACCGCGAGCCCCTCCGCGAGTGCCTCCGGCACCGGTGAGAAGGCGAGCGACTCGTCCTCGCCGTCCGCCACCGCCACCTCGCAGGGCCGCGCCGTCACCGACGCGCTGAAGGCCGACTCCACGCCGTCCTCGTCCGCGAGCGGCAGCGCCAAGGCCTCCGCGAGCCCGTCGGCCTCCGCCTCGACGAGCACCGACGCCGAGTCCGCGGCCCTCCAGGCCAAGTACGCGGCGCTGGACTGCACCAAGAAGTCCGAGCGCACCAAGGCGGGCGAGGGCGTCAACCCCGAGGACCCCACCGTCGCCTGCGGTGAGATCTCCGGCGTCTGGTACAAGTACGTGCTCGGCCCGTCCGCCGTCGCCGGCACCGAGATCGACAAGGCCAAGGCCGTCTTCGACACGCAGGGCGCCTCCGGCTGGCAGGTCACCATGGACTTCAACTCCAAGGGGACCAAGAAGTTCGCCGACATCACCGCCCAGCTGGCGCAGAACACCCAGCCGCTGAACGAGTTCGCCATCGTCCTCGACGGCGACGTCGTCTCCAGCCCCTACGTGCAGAACGCGATCTCCGGCGGCAGCGCCCAGATCTCCGGCAGCTTCACGCAGGAAGAGGCCCAGAACCTCGCGAACATGCTGTCGTACGGTGCGCTCCCGCTCTCCTTCAAGGAGCAGAGCGTGACCACCGTGACCGCCGCGCTCGGCGGTGACCAGCTGCACGCCGGTCTGCTGGCCGGCGCCATCGGCCTCGCCCTGGTCGTGATCTACCTCGTGGCCTACTACCGCGGTCTCTCGCTCGTCGCGATCGCCTCGCTGCTGGTCTCCGGCGCCCTCACCTACGTGCTCATGGCGCTGCTCGGCCCGGCCATCGGCTTCGCGCTGAACCTGCCCGCCGTCTGTGGCGCCATCGTCGCGATCGGTATCACAGCGGACTCGTTCATCGTGTACTTCGAACGCATCCGGGACGAGATCCGCGAGGGCCGCACCCTGCGACCCGCCGTCGAGCGGGCCTGGCCGCGCGCCCGGCGCACCATCCTGGTCTCGGACTTCGTGTCGTTCCTCGCCGCCGCGGTGCTGTTCATCGTCACCGTCGGCAAGGTCCAGGGCTTCGCGTTCACCCTCGGTCTGACGACCGTCCTCGACGTGGTCGTGGTCTTCTTCTTCACCAAGCCGCTGATGACCCTGCTCGCCCGCCGCAAGTTCTTCGCGAACGGTCACAAGTGGTCCGGGCTCGACCCCAAGAGCCTGGGCGCGCAGCCGCCGATTCGCCGTACCCGCCGTCCCGCCGGTCCTGCCGGCCCCGTCGAGACGAAGGAGGCGTGAGCGTGTCGAAACTCGGCAACCTCGGCGCCCGACTGCACCGTGGCGAGGTCAGTTACGACTTCATCGGCCACCGCAAGCTCTGGTACGGCATCTCGATCCTGATCACCATCACGGCCATCCTGGGCCTCGCGGTCCGCGGCCTGAACATGGGCATCGACTTCCAGGGCGGTGCGGTCTTCACCACCCCGAAGAACACCCATGTCTCCGTCTCGCAGGCCGAGGACGCCGCCGCGGCGGCCTCCGGCCACGAGGCGGTCGTGCAGAAGCTCGGCGACGGCTCGCTGCGCATCCAGATCGCCGGCATGGACACCCAGCAGTCCGACCAGATCAAGGAAGACCTGGCCAAGGACTTCGACCTCAACGCCGAGTCGATCGCCGCGGACCTCGTCGGCCCCAGCTGGGGTGACCAGATCGCCAACAAGGCCTGGCAGGGTCTGGCGATCTTCATGGTCCTCGTCGTGGTCTATCTGGCGATCGCCTTCGAATGGCGCATGGCCATCGCGGCGCTCGTCGCCCTGATCCACGACATCACCATCACCGTCGGCATCTACGCCCTCGTCGGCTTCGAGGTCACGCCCGGTACGGTGATCGGTCTGCTGACGATCCTCGGTTACTCGCTGTACGACACGGTCGTCGTCTTCGACTCCCTCAAGGAACAGACGAAGGACCTCACCAAGCAGACCCGCTTCACCTACAGCGAGGTCGCGAACCGCTCGATCAACGGCACCCTGGTCCGCTCCATCAACACCACGGTGGTCGCGCTGCTGCCGGTCGCGGGCCTGCTGTTCATCGGCGGCGGTGTCCTCGGCGCGGGCACGCTCAACGACATCTCGCTGTCGCTGTTCGTCGGTCTCGCGGCCGGCGCCTACTCCTCGATCTTCATCGCCACGCCGCTCGTCGCCGACCTCAAGGAGCGCGAGCCGCAGATGAAGGCCCTGAGGAAGCGCGTCCTGGCCAAGCGTGCCCAGGCCGCCGCCGACGAGGAACCGGCCGACTCCCGCGGTGACTTCGGGGACGAGGACGCCACCCCGGCGGTCGTCGGACCGCGCGACCAGTCCGGGCCCCGCAGCCGTCGCCGCCCCTCGGGGAAGCGCCGATGACGGAGCTCGCCGACACCACGTCACTGCTGCTCAGCCGTATCCGCGATGTGGCCGACTACCCGGAGCAGGGGGTGATGTTCAAGGACATCACCCCGCTCCTGGCGGACCCGACGGCGTTCACCGCGCTCACCGACGCCTTCGCGGAGATCGCCGAGCGCACCGGCGCCACCAAGATCGTCGGCCTGGAGGCCCGGGGCTTCATCCTGGGCGCCCCGGTCGCGGTCCGCGCCGGCCTCGGCTTCATCCCCGTACGCAAGGCGGGCAAGCTCCCCGGAGCCACCCTCAGCCAGGCCTACGACCTGGAGTACGGCTCGGCGGAGATCGAGGTGCACGCCGAGGACCTCACCGCCGGGGACCGGGTCCTGATCGTCGACGACGTGCTCGCCACCGGCGGCACCGCCGAGGCGGCGATCCAGCTCATCCACCGCGCGGGCGCCGAGGTCGCGGGCGTCGCCGTCCTGATGGAGCTGAGCTTCCTCGACGGCCGCCCCCGGCTGGAGGCCGCGCTCGGCGAGACGGCCCGGCTGGACGCCCTGCTGACCGTCTGAGAACCGTCGTACGCCGCAAGGGGCGGGCCCGGAGGAATCCGGCGCCCGCCCCTTGCGTTGCACGGGTAGACGGTCCTCACATCGGCCTGAAGGCGATGTCGGAGCCCAGGATCGCTACGATGGGTCCTCCGGAGCCTGACCGGGGGACCCGGATCGCGCACGAGGAGCCCTCTTGCCAGACGAGGCCCAGCACCTGACCGCCGCCAAGCCCGAGTCCGCCTCGGCACCCGCGGCCAAGCCGGCGCACGACGCCCGCGGGCCGGTCGAGCACGACCGTTCCGCGCCCGTCGAGAGGCCGGCCGAGCAGCCGCGCCCGAAGCCGGCCCCGCCCGAGCGCCCCGCGGCCGCGCAGCCCCCCGCCCGCTCCGCCTCCTCCAACCGCGTCCGCGCCCGTCTCGCCCGCCTCGGCGTGCAGCGCGCCAACCCCTACAACCCGGTCCTGGAGCCGCTGCTGCGGATAGTGCGCAGCAACGACCCCAAGGTCGAGACCGCGACGCTGCGCCAGATCGAGAAGGCCTATCAGGTCGCCGAGCGCTGGCACCGGGGCCAGAAGCGCAAGAGCGGCGACCCGTACATCACCCACCCCCTCGCGGTGACCACGATCCTCGCCGAGCTCGGTATGGATCCGGCCACCCTCATGGCGGGCCTGCTGCACGACACCGTCGAGGACACCGAGTACGGCCTCGACGACCTGCGCCGCGACTTCGGCGACGTCGTCGCCCTGCTCGTCGACGGCGTCACCAAGCTGGACAAGGTCAAGTTCGGCGAGGCCGCGCAGGCCGAGACCGTGCGCAAGATGGTCGTCGCCATGGCCAAGGACCCGCGCGTCCTGGTCATCAAGCTCGCCGACCGGCTGCACAACATGCGCACCATGCGCTACCTCAAGCGCGAGAAGCAGGAGAAGAAGGCGCGCGAGACCCTCGAGATCTACGCGCCCCTCGCCCATCGCCTCGGCATGAACACCATCAAGTGGGAGCTGGAGGACCTCGCGTTCGCGATCCTCTACCCCAAGATGTACGACGAGATCGTACGGCTGGTGGCCGAAAGGGCTCCGAAGCGTGACGAGTATCTGGCCATAGTGACCGACGAGGTCCAGTCCGACCTGCGCGCCGCCCGCATCAAGGCGACCGTCACCGGCCGCCCGAAGCACTACTACAGCGTCTACCAGAAGATGATCGTCCGCGGCCGGGACTTCGCGGAGATCTACGACCTGGTGGGCATCCGCGTCCTGGTGGACACCGTCCGCGACTGCTACGCGGCCCTGGGCACCGTCCACGCCCGCTGGAACCCGGTTCCGGGGCGGTTCAAGGACTACATCGCGATGCCCAAGTTCAACATGTACCAGTCGCTGCACACGACGGTCATCGGACCCAACGGCAAGCCCGTCGAACTCCAGATCCGCACGTTCGACATGCACCGCCGCGCCGAGTACGGCATCGCCGCGCACTGGAAGTACAAGCAGGAGGCCGTCGCCGGCGCCTCCAAGGTGCGCACCGACGTGCCCAAGGCCGGCAAGGGCAAGGACGACCACCTCAACGACATGGCGTGGCTGCGCCAGCTGCTCGACTGGCAGAAGGAGACCGAGGACCCCAGCGAGTTCCTGGAGTCCCTGCGCTTCGACCTGTCCCGCAACGAGGTCTTCGTCTTCACCCCGAAGGGTGATGTCATCGCGCTGCCCGCGGGTGCCACCCCGGTTGACTTCGCCTACGCGGTCCACACCGAGGTCGGCCACCGCACCATAGGAGCGCGGGTCAACGGCAGGCTCGTACCGCTCGAATCGACGCTGGACAACGGCGACCTCGTGGAGGTCTTCACCTCCAAGGCCACCGGCGCGGGCCCGTCCCGTGACTGGCTGGGCTTCGTCAAGTCGCCCCGGGCCCGCAACAAGATCCGCGCCTGGTTCTCCAAGGAGCGCCGCGACGAGGCCATCGAGCAGGGCAAGGACTCCATCGCGCGGGCCATGCGCAAGCAGAACCTGCCGATCCAGCGCATCCTGACCGGCGACTCCCTGGTCACCCTGGCGCACGAGATGCGCTACCCGGACATCTCCTCGCTGTACGCGGCGATCGGCGAGGGCCATGTGGCCGCGCAGAACGTCGTACAGAAACTGGTGCAGGCGCTCGGCGGCGAGGAGGCGGCCACCGAGGAGATCGACGAGGCGGTCCCGCCGTCCCGCACCCGCGGCCGCAAGCGGCGCAGCAACCAGGACCCCGGGGTCGTGGTCAAGGGCGTCGACGACGTCTGGGTCAAGCTGGCCCGTTGCTGTACGCCCGTGCCCGGTGACCCGATCATCGGTTTCGTCACCCGCGGTAGTGGCGTATCGGTTCACCGCAGCGACTGCGTCAACGTGGAGTCACTGTCCCGGGAACCGGAGCGCATCCTGGACGTCGAGTGGGCGCCCACCCAGTCCTCGGTCTTCCTGGTCGCCATCCAGGTCGAGGCCCTGGACCGCTCCCGGCTGCTGTCGGACGTCACCCGCGTCCTGTCCGACCAGCACGTCAACATCCTCTCGGCGGCCGTCCAGACCTCCCGCGACCGGGTCGCGACCTCCCGCTTCACCTTCGAGATGGGCGACCCCAAGCACCTGGGCCACGTCCTGAAGGCCGTACGGGGCGTGGAGGGCGTGTACGACGTCTACCGGGTGACCTCGGCCCGTCGGCCGTAGCAGGGCATGAGGAAGGCCCCCGTACGCAATGTACGGGGGCCTTCCTCATGCGGTGGCGGGTAGGGGTATCAGCCGCCGAACTCCTGCAGACCCTTCAGGGCCTGGTCCAGCAGGGCCTGGCGGCCCTCCAGCTCGCGCTCCAGCTTGTCTGCGCGGGAGGCGTTGCCCTGGGCGCGGGCCTGGTCGATCTGCGCCCGCAGCTTGTCCACCGCGGCCTGCAGCTGGCCGGTCAGACCCTCGGCACGCGCGCGTGCCTCCGGGTTGGTGCGGCGCCACTCGGCCTCCTCGGCCTCCTGGATCGCCCGCTCCACGGCGTGCATCCGGCCCTCGACCTTCGGCCGGGCGTCCCGCGGCACATGGCCGATGGTCTCCCAGCGCTCGTTGATCGAGCGGAACGCGCCACGCGCCGTCTTCAGGTCACCGATCGGCAGGAGCTTCTCGGCCTCCTCGGCCAGCTCCTCCTTCAGCTTCAGGTTCTCCGTCTGCTCGGCGTCCCGCTCGGCGAAGACCGAGCTGCGCGCCGCGAAGAACACGTCCTGGGCGCCGCGAAAGCGGTTCCACAGGTCGTCCTCGTGCTCGCGCTGGGCACGGCCCGCGGCCTTCCAGTCGGCCATCAGCTCGCGGTAGCGGGCGGCCGTCGGACCCCAGTCCGTCGAACCCGACAGCGCCTCGGCCTCCGCGACCAGGCGCTCCTTGATCCGGCGGGCGTCCTCGCGCTGCGCGTCCAGCTGCGCGAAGTGGGCCTTGCGGCGCTTGGAGAACGCCGAGCGCGCGTGCGAGAACCGGTGCCAGAGCTCGTCGTCGGACTTGCGGTCCAGCCGCGGCAGACCCTTCCAGGTGTCCACCAGGGCCCGCAGCCGCTCACCGGCCGCCCGCCACTGGTCGGACTGCGCCAGCTGCTCCGCCTCGGCGACCAGCTCCTCCTTGGCGTGGCGGGCCTCGTCGGACTGCTTGGCCCGCTGCTGCTTGCGCTCCTCGCGGCGCGACTCGACCGCCTGCACCAGCTTGTCCAGCCGGGCCCGCAGCGCGTCCAGGTCACCGACCACGTGATGCGCGTCGACCTGCTGGCGGATGTGGTCGATGGCGACCTGGGCGTCCTTGGTCGACAGATCGGTCGTCTGCACTCGCTTCTCGAGGAGGCCGATCTCGACAACCAGGCCCTCGTACTTGCGCTCGAAGTAGGCCAAGGCCTCCTCGGGGGAGCCCGCCTGCCAGGAACCGACGACCTGCTCGCCGTCGGCCGTACGCACGTACACGGTCCCCGTCTCGTCGACGCGGCCCCACGGGTCGCTGCTCACAGCGCCTCCTCCACATGATGCCTCCGAGGGGCTACGGCGCCCCTGGGCATCGTCCACAGTTTCGTCACGGCCAACATAGGCGACCGGCGGTGCGCCTGTCCGCATCCAGCGCGACCGAATTCCGCAGTTGGCCGCCCTGGTCGTCAGGACTTCGTGACCGTCGCCTTGTCGATCACCACGGTCGCGTTCGGGGCGCCGTCACCGGCGCCGGTGTTCTCACCCGCGGCGGCGATCTTCTTCAGGACCTTCATGCCCTCGGCCGACACCGTACCGAACGGGGTGTAGCTCGGCGGGAGCGAACTGTCCTGGTAGACGAGGAAGAACTGGCTGCCGCCGGTGTGCGCCTGCCCGGTGTTGGCCATCGCGACCGTGCCCGCCGGGTAGATGTTGTCCTTGAGGGTCTTGTCCTTCAGATTCTCGTCCGGGATGGTGTAGCCCGGTCCGCCGCTGCCGCTGCCCGTCGGGTCGCCGCACTGCAGGACGTAGATCCCGTTGGTGGTCAGCCGGTGGCACTTCGTGTGGTCGAAGTAGCCCTTGTTCGCGAGGAAGTCGAACGAGTTGACCGTGTGGGGGGCCGCGGCCGTCTTCAGCGCTATGTCGATGTCACCGCACGTCGTGGCCAGCTTCATCGTGTAGTCGGCCGACTTGTCGATGGCGACCGTCGGCTCCTTCTTCCACGACAGCTTCTTCACCGAGCCGGCGGCCGCCTTCTCGCACGGGTCCTTCGCGGCGCTCGGCGACGCCTCCGGGCTCGCCTCCGCGCTCGTGTTCGACTTGTCGTCCTTGTCGTCCTTCAGGACGCCCGTCGTGTACAGCGTGAGGCTGCCGATCACGATCACGCCGAGCACCGACGCGATCACCGAGTTGCGCACGCGCGCCTTGCGCCGCGCGGCCGTGCGGCGCTGCTGCTGCCGCAAGAACTTCTCCCGGGCGAGCTGACGCTTGCGCTGTTCCTGGGTGACCACCGGGTTCTCTCCTCGTGCGTCTCGTGACATCGACCGCTTGCGTGTGCCCCGTACCGTATATGGGTTCGCTGAGGAAACGGCAGCGCCGGTAGGCTCTGACAGCGGCTGTTGCCGCTCAGAAGCCTGCCGTAATCGACACAACCAAGGACGATCGTGCTCATTGCCGGGTTCCCCGCCGGGGCCTGGGGGACGAACTGTTATCTCGTCGCCCCCGCCGCCGGTGAGGAGTGCGTGATCATCGACCCGGGCCACCAGGCGGCCCCCGGAGTCGAGGAAGCGCTGAAGAAGCATCGGCTCAAGCCCGTCGCCGTCGTCCTCACCCACGGCCACATCGACCATGTGGCATCGGTCGTCCCGGTCTGCGGCGCGCACGACGTGCCGGCCTGGATCCACCCCGAGGACCGGTTCATGATGAGCGACCCCGAGAAGGCGCTCGGCCGGTCCATCGGGATGCCGCTGATAGGCGAGCTGACCGTGGGAGAGCCGGACGACGTCCGTGAGCTGACCGACGGCGTCAAGCTGGACCTGGCGGGTCTGGAGTTCTCCGTCGCGCACGCGCCGGGCCATACCAAGGGGTCGGTGACCTTCCGGATGCCCGAGACGACCGAGATCCCCTCGGTCTTCTTCTCCGGGGATCTGCTGTTCGCCGGCTCCATCGGACGCACCGACCTGCCCGGCGGTGACATGGCCGAGATGCTCGACTCGCTGGCCCGCGTGTGCCTGCCGCTCGACGACTCGACCGTGGTGCTGTCCGGCCACGGCTCCCAGACGACCATCGGCCAGGAGCGCGCCACCAACCCGTATCTGCGGCAGGTGGCCGCCGGCGGCCAGGGAGCATCCGAGGCTCCCCGACGAGGAATGTGACGAGAGACTTCCGTGAGCACCTTTCAGGCCCCCAAGGGCACGTACGACCTGATCCCGCCGCGTTCCGCGAAGTTCCTCGCGGTGCGCGAGGCCATCGCCGCGCCGCTCAGGAACTCCGGCTACGGCTATGTCGAGACGCCGGGCTTCGAGAACGTGGAGCTGTTCGCCCGCGGTGTCGGTGAGTCGACCGACATCGTGACCAAGGAGATGTACGCCTTCGAGACGAAGGGCGGCGACCGGCTGGCCCTGCGTCCCGAGGGCACCGCCTCCGTGCTGCGCGCCGCGCTGGAGGCGAACCTGCACCGGCAGGGCAACCTCCCCGTCAAGCTCTGGTACTCCGGCTCCTACTACCGCTACGAGCAGCCGCAGGCGGGCCGCTACCGCCACTTCTCCCAGGTCGGAGCCGAGGCGATCGGCGCGGAGGACCCGGCGCTGGACGCCGAGCTGATCATCCTGGCCGACCAGGCGTACCGCTCGCTGGGCCTCAGGAACTTCCGCATCCTGCTCAACAGCCTGGGCGACAGGGAATGCCGTCCGGTGTACCGGGCCGCCCTCCAGGACTTCCTGCGCGGCCTGGACCTCGACGAGGACACCCTGCGCCGCGCCGAGATCAACCCGCTCCGCGTCCTGGACGACAAGCGCGAGTCGGTCCAGAAGCAGCTGGGCGACGCGCCCCTCCTGCGGGACTACCTCTGCGACGCCTGCAAGGCGTACCACGAGGAGGTCCGTGAGCTGATCACGGCCGCCGGCGTCGCCTTCGAGGACGACCCGAAGCTGGTCCGCGGCCTGGACTACTACACCCGGACGACCTTCGAGTTCGTCCACGACGGTCTGGGCTCCCAGTCCGCGGTGGGCGGCGGCGGCCGCTACGACGGGCTGTCGGAGATGATCGGCGGCCCGGCGCTGCCGTCCGTCGGCTGGGCGCTCGGCGTCGACCGCACGGTCCTCGCGCTGGAGGCCGAGGGCGTCGAGCTCGCTCTGCCGTCCCCCACCTCCGTCTACGCCGTCCCGCTCGGCGAGGAGGCCCGCCGGGTGCTGTTCGCCAAGGTCACGGAGTTGCGCAAGCTCGGTGTCGCGGCCGACTTCTCCTACGGCGCCAAGGGCCTCAAGGGCGCGATGAAGAACGCCAACCGCAGCGGCGCCCGCTACACGATCGTCGCCGGCGAGCGCGACCTCGCCGAGGGCGTCGTCCAGCTCAAGGACATGGAGTCCGGCGAGCAGTCGGCGATCGGTGTGAACGAGATCGTCGCGGAGCTGGAGTCCCGGCTCGGCTGACGCACGCGTACGTGCTGATCCCCGTGTTTCCACGGAGGTGATCCGGGCCCCCGCGCGCAAGAGTTCTGTGCGGGAGCCGAAGGGGGACCTTGCCGTGAAATCCGTGATCAGTGAGCGTTGGACCGAGGCGATCGGCCCGGGACCGGACACGGAGGCCCGCCACATCCTGTGGCCGGCCTCCTTTCCCGGTACGTCCAGGGCGCGGGTTCCCGCGCACGCGCTGGCCGGTCTGCTCTTCGTCACCGCGCTGTGCCAGGTCTTCCTGCTCTTCTACTGGGCCGACAACGCCCAGTTGCGCGGGGAGTACCGCCATGCGGCCCTGTGGCAGACGCTGGTGCTCATGACCGTACCGGTCCTGCTGATGCGCGAGGTGCTGCGGGGCGCTCTGCGGGGCTGGAAGGGCGGGTGGTTCACGCTGCTGACCGCCCTGGCCTGGATCCTCTCGGTCCCGGCGACCCTGCTCATGCTTCTGGGCAACGCCCAGCAGACCCGCGGCACCTACTGCTCGGGCGGCATCCATCCGCCCGAGCGTCCGCTCGCCGACTGGGCGGTGCCCCTCTGCGTCGCTCTGGCGCTGGCAGCCGGGTCGGCGGCCGCCTGGCTCGTGTGGCTGGTCTCGCGCCGCCGCGCACGGCCCGAGGACCTGTACCGGGTCTGGCTCGCCGCGCTCCTGGTCACCCTCGTGACGACCCTGGCACCGTGGCTGGAGTCGGTGCAGACCTGCCGCACCGGAGCCTGACGAGGCCCCTCAGTCCAACAGTCCGAACCGCATCGCACTGGTGACGGCCGCGGTGCGGTCGTCCACCCCCAACTTGCCGAAGACCCGCAGCAGATGCGTCTTCACGGTCGACTCCCCGATGAACAGGCGCCGGCCTATCTCCGCGTTGGTGCAGCCCTCCGCCACCAGACGCAGGACCGCCGTCTCACGCGTCGACAGCCGGGGGCGCTCCGGCCTGGTGCGGAGCTGGTCGACCAGGCGGGCCGCCACCGAGGGGGCCAGCACCGTCTCGCCGCGTGCCGCCTGCCGTACCGCCTCGGCCAGTTGGCCCCGGGGAAGGTCCTTCAGGAGATAGCCCGCCGCGCCCGCCTCCACGGCCCGCAGGATGTCCCGGTCCGTCTCGTACGTCGTCAGGACGATCACCCGGCACGGCAGCCCGGCCTCCGTCATCCGCACGATCGACTCCACACCCCCGCCGCCCGGCATCCTGAGGTCCATCAGCACGATGTCGGGGCGCAGTTCGGCGGCCAGCGCCTCCGCCCGGGGGCCGCTCTCCGCGTCGGCGACGACCTCCAGATCCGGCTCGGCGCTCAGCATCGCCCGCAGCCCCTCACGGACGACGGGATGGTCGTCGGCCAGGATGATCCTGATCACGCGGTCCCCCTCCGCACCTCGGCCGGGACGGGCAGCCGGACCGTGACCGTCGTGCCCGCGCCCGGCGCACTGCGCACCAGTGTCGTCCCGCCCACCTCCGCGGCCCTCGCCCGCAGTCCCGCCAGACCATAGCCGTCCGAGGCGCGCGCCGGATCGAAGCCCCGGCCGTCGTCCCGTACCGACACCGTCAACCCGCTCTCGTCGTACCCCAGTGAGATCACCACTCGCGCCGAACTCCCCGCGTGTTTACGGGCGTTGGTCAGCGCCTCCTGGCAGGAGCGCAGCGCCACCACCTCCGGCCCGGCGGGCAGCGCGCGCACCTCGCCCGTGACGTCCAGATCAGCCGAGTGCCGCGCGGCCAGCCGGCCGAGCGCGTCCGGCAGGGAGGTCCCGGCCAGATCGGCGGGGGTGCCGCCCGCGACCAGGGCCCGGGCCTCGGCCAGGTTCTGCCGGGCGGTCTCGTCCATCAGCCGCAGATGCACACGGGCCCGCGGCACGTCCGTCTCCAGCTCCGCCTCCACCGCCTGCGTCAGCATCAGCAGGCTGGTGAAGCCCTGCGCGAGCGTGTCGTGGATCTCGCGGGCCATCCGCTCCCGCTCCGCCAGCGCGCCATGGGCCACCGACAGCCGGGCCACCTCGCTGCGGCTGGCGTCCAGTTCGGCGATCAGCTCGGCGCGCTCCACGCTCTGCTCGATGATCCGGATGATCCAGCTGCCGACGGCCACCGAGAACACCAGGCTCACCAGGGCGAACAGGCTGTTGAAGAACACGTCCTGGCCGGCCGGCCACCACAGCAGCGCCCAGCCCACCACCGGCGCGATGTTGAGCACGGCCACCACGGCCAGGGCCGGCCGCAGCCGCAAAGTCATGAAGCACTGCGGGACCAGCGCGAACGTCATCAGCCGGATCTCTCCCACCAGCACCGCCGACGGCAGGAACAGCGCCATCCCGCCCACGAGATAGACCAGGGACCGCCGTTCGTCGGCCGCCGGTTCGCCGTTCATCAGGGGGCGCCCCACGACGACGTACCACGGCACGAGTGGGACGAGCAGCCCGGCCGCCACCACGCGGACCGGCCACCCCGGGTGTTCCGTGCCGAGCACGGTCACCAGGGTGGCCACCCAGACCAGCGCGAAATACACGTCCCAGATACGGAAGGAACCGTCCCAGATGTGCGGGCCGGCCTCGGTGGGGCCGCTCATCCGTCGCGCCGGTTCTTCCACCGGAAGGTCAGCAGACACAGCACCAATCCTCCGACGCACCACGCCCCGAGAACCAGGGCCACGCGTCCGAACTCCCAACTGCCCGCCTGCTCCAGGACCCGCGCCGAGTCCGGCAGGAACACCCCGCGCAGCCCCTGGCACATCCACTTCAGCGGGAACAGCGCACCGACCGACAGCATCCAGTCGGGGATCGTGGCGACCGAGATGTACACGCCGGAGATGAACTGCAGGACCAGGAAGGGCAGGACGACCACGGACGTGGCGCTCTTGCCCGACTTCGGGACCGAGCTGATCGCGATGCCGAGCAGCGCGCACGCGGTGAGCCCGAGCACGAAGATCCACGCGAAGTCGAACCAGTGGGCCGCGGACGAGGGCAGATCGACGTCGTACAGCGTCGTGCCGACCAGCAGCAGGACGACCGTCTCCAAAGCCCCGGTGACCAGAACCAGCCAGATCTTGCCCAGGAAGTACGAGGCCGGCGGCATCGGTGTGCCGCGCAGCCGGCGCAGCACCTTCTCGTCCCGCTCGATCGCGATCGAGATGCCCAGGGACTGGAAGCTGGTCGACATGATGCCGGCGGCCATCATCGCCGGGACATAGAGCTGCGAGGCCGTGACGCCCGCCCCGCCGACGTCGTCCTTGAAGATCGACGCGAACAGGAACAGGAAGACCACCGGGAAGGCGAAGGTGAAGACCACCTGCTCGCGCTGGCGGAAGAACTGCTTCAGTTCGAGGGCGCCCCGGTGCAGGCCCAGCGTCCAGGCGCGGGGAAGACGGGGGGACACGGTCCGGGCCCGGGGTGTCGCGGTGGTCGTGGTCATCGGGGATCCCCCTGTCCGGTCAGGCTCAGATACACGTCCTCCAGCGTGGGGCGGGTCACCGTCAGCCCCGGGATCTCGCCGTCGAAGCGCTGCGTCAGTTCGGCGACGGTGCGGGTCGGGGTGTCCGTGCGGGTGCTCCGCGCGGTCCCGTCGGTCTCGGCCCAGGCGACCGTCGCACCGGTGCCGTACCGCTCCCGCAGGGCGGCCGGCTCGCCCTCGGCGACGATCCGGCCGCCGGCCACGACCGCGAGCCGGTCGGCGAGCGCCTCCGCCTCCTCCAGGTAGTGCGTGGTCAGCAGGATGGTCGTGCCCTCGTCGGCGAGGGTGCGGATCAGGTCCCAGAACTGGCGGCGGGCCGCCGGGTCGAATCCCGTCGTCGGCTCGTCGAGCAGCAGCAGGTCCGGGCCGCCGATCACACCGAGCGCCACGTCGAGCCGGCGGCGCTGGCCCCCGGAGAGGGTCTTGGTGCGGCTGTCCGCCTTCGCCTCCAGACCCACCAGGGAGATCACCTGCTCCGGGTCGCGCGGCCTCGGGTAGTAGCGCGCGAAATGTCGTACGGTCTCGCGGACCGTCAACTCGGCGGGCGCGGATTCGTCCTGCCAGACGATTCCGACACGTGAGCGCCACGCGCGCGTGCCGGTCGCCGGGTCCGCGCCCAGCACCCTCACCTCGCCCCCGTCCCGGTCACGGTGCCCCTGCAGGATCTCCACCGTGGTGCTCTTGCCGGCGCCGTTCGGTCCGAGCAGGCCGAAGACCTCGCCCGCGCGGATCCCCAGATCGATGCCGTCCACCGCGGTCACGTCCCCGTACTGCTTGCGCAGCCCCCGTACGTCCACCGCGAGCTCGTTCGCGTGTGCTGTCATGCCTTCGAGCCTCGGCCGGAACCGCGCGTTCTGGGACGACCGGGCGGGCTTCCTTATGTCCATCGAACGGTGGACACCCGGCCCGGTGCGGCAGAATGGCCCCTGCCCGAAGATGGTCCAACTCTCAAACACGGATCGGCGTGATGAGCAAGACGACAGTCAAAGACGTCTCCACGGAGTCCGAGCCCGAGCGCGACACCCGGGCCGCGCCCCGGACGGTGGGCGGCAGCCGTGCGTTCGCGATCCTGCTCCTGATCACCGGCGCGGCCGGGCTGCTCGCCGCGTGGGTCATCACGATCGACAAGTTCAAGCTGCTCGAGGCCAAGGTCGCGGGCACGACCTTCACCCCCGGCTGCAGCCTGAACCCGGTGGTCTCCTGCGGCAGCGTGATGGAGTCCAAGCAGGCCGCCGCCTTCGGCTTCCCCAACCCGATGCTGGGCCTGGTCTGCTACGGCATCGTCATCTGCGTCGGCATGAGCCTGCTGGCCGGCGCCCGCTTCCCGCGCTGGTACTGGCTCACCTTCAACTTCGGCACGCTCTTCGGCGTCGCCTTCTGCACCTGGCTGCAGTTCCAGTCCCTGTACCGGATCAACGCCCTGTGCCTGTGGTGCTCGCTGGCCTGGGTCGCGACGATCACCATGTTCTGGTACGTGACCTCGTTCAACATCCGCAACGACTTCCTGCCCGCGCCGCGCTGGCTGAAGAGCTTCTTCGGCGAGTTCACCTGGGTCGTGCCCGTGATGCACATCGGCATCATCGGCATGCTGGTGCTGACCCGCTGGTGGGAGTTCTGGACCAGCTGACAGCGCTTGGCCTCTTGTCAGTGCCGTGATTTAGGGTTTCGGCGTGGAGCCCGACCTGTTCACCGCCGCAGCCGAAGAACGCCAGGAGAAGGACCCCGCAGGGAGTCCCCTGGCGGTCCGGATGCGCCCGCGCACCCTCGACGAGGTCGTGGGCCAGCAGCACCTGCTGAAGCCGGGCTCCCCCCTGCGCCGCCTGGTCGGCGAGGGCGCCAAGGGCCCGGCCGGCCCCTCCTCGGTGATCCTCTGGGGCCCGCCCGGCACCGGCAAGACCACCCTGGCGTACGTCGTGTCCAAGGCGACGAACAAGCGGTTCGTGGAGCTCTCCGCGATCACCGCCGGCGTCAAGGAGGTCCGCGCGGTCATCGACGGCGCCCGCCGCGCCACCGGGGGGTACGGCAAGGAGACCGTCCTCTTCCTCGACGAGATCCACCGCTTCAGCAAGGCCCAGCAGGACTCCCTCCTCCCGGCCGTCGAGAACCGCTGGGTGACCCTGATCGCGGCGACCACGGAGAACCCGTACTTCTCGGTGATCTCTCCGCTGCTGTCCCGCTCCCTTCTGCTCACCCTCGAGCCCCTCACCGACGACGACCTGCGGGGGCTCCTCAGAAGGGCCCTCACCGACGAGCGCGGACTCAAGGGCTCCGTCACCCTCCCCGAGGACACCGAGGCCCACCTCCTGCGCATCGCCGGCGGCGACGCCCGCCGCGCCCTGACCGCCCTGGAGGCCGCCGCCGGGGCCGCCCTCGACCAGGACGAGAGCGAGATCAGCCTGGCGATCCTGGAGCAGACCGTCGACCGGGCGGCGGTGAAGTACGACCGTGACGGTGACCAGCACTACGACGTCGCCAGCGCCCTCATCAAGTCCATCCGCGGCTCCGACGTCGACGCCGCCCTGCACTACCTGGCCCGGATGATCGAGGCCGGCGAGGACCCCCGCTTCATCGCCCGCCGGCTGATGATCTCCGCCAGCGAGGACATCGGCCTCGCCGATCCGAACGCCCTGCCGACAGCCGTCGCCGCCGCCCAGGCCGTCGCCCTGATCGGCTTCCCCGAGGCCGCCCTCATCCTCAGCCACGCCACGATCGCCCTCGCCCTCGCCCCGAAGTCCAACTCCGCGACCACCGCGATCGGCGCCGCCCTGGACGACGTACGCAAGGGACTGGCCGGATCCGTGCCGCCGCATCTGCGCGACGGGCACTACAAGGGCGCCGCCAAGCTCGGCCACGCCCAGGGGTACGTGTATCCGCACGACCTGGCGGAGGGCATCGCCGCCCAGCAGTACGCACCGGACGCGATCAAGGACCGCGAGTACTACACCCCCACCCGGCACGGCGCGGAGGCACGGTACGCCGACGCCGTGGAGTGGACCAGGAAGCACCTCGGTCGAAAGCGGTCCTGAGCACCCTGTAAACTCGTTCGGAGTGCTGCGTCCCGCGCTGTCAGAACGGGACAGTCAGCCGGAGGCCGGTCCCCGGACCGGCTCCAGGAGCGTCGCGCACCGTCGAACGGTGTCGCGGGCAGCCCACCACCACCCGCCGCATGGCGGGAGAGGTCGGTGGGCCACTCGCGTGCTGCACGTATGTGCCCAGACCAGGGGAGCGGCTGCCCAAGGGTCCCTCGCGGACCCCATGGGTTTCCCCGGCTGCGGATGCGACCTCCCTTAACTCTGACAAGCCGAAAAACAGGAATGAGAGAGCAGTGGCGAACCAGTCCCGCCCCAAGGTCAAGAAGTCGCGTGCCCTCGGCATCGCGCTGACCCCGAAGGCCGTCAAGTACTTCGAGGCCCGCCCCTACCCGCCGGGTGAGCACGGCCGTGGCCGCAAGCAGAACTCGGACTACAAGGTCCGTCTGCTGGAGAAGCAGCGTCTGCGCGCGCAGTACGACCTCTCCGAGCGCCAGCTGGTCCGCGCCTACGAGCGTGCCTCCAAGGTGCAGGGCAAGACCGGTGAGGCCCTGATCATCGAGCTCGAGCGCCGTCTCGACGCCCTGGTGCTGCGTTCGGGCATCGCCCGCACCATCTACCAGGCCCGTCAGATGGTCGTGCACGGCCACATCGAGGTCAACGGCCAGAAGACCGACAAGCCGTCGTTCCGCGTCCGTCCCGACGACGTCGTGATGGTCCGCGAGCGCAGCCGCGAGAAGACCCTCTTCTCCATCGCCCGCGAGGGCGGCTTCGCCCCCGACGGCGAGACCCCGCGCTACCTCCAGGTGAACCTCAAGGCCCTGGCGTTCCGCCTGGACCGTGAGCCGAACCGCAAGGAGATCCCGGTCATCTGCGACGAGCAGCTCGTCGTCGAGTACTACGCCCGTTGATCTTCCAGCGGTCGTAGGGACTCCAGCGCCCAGGCCCGCCGTCTCCCCGGAGGCGGCGGGCTTTCGCATGCCCCCGTAATGCGGTACGGAGCCCTGCCCCCGGCGCGATAGGCTCGGCCCCGGAGATAGATCCCAACGCTGCAAAAGAGGTGCCAGGTGTCCGGTGGAGAGGTGGCCGGGATCCTGGTGGCCGTCT
The DNA here is from genome assembly GCF_040630255.1 of Streptomyces sp. NPDC005820. Classification (NCBI taxonomy): domain Bacteria; kingdom Bacillati; phylum Actinomycetota; class Actinomycetes; order Kitasatosporales; family Streptomycetaceae; genus Streptomyces; species Streptomyces sp. NPDC005820. The sequence continues at coordinate 13,138 of NZ_JBEXXE010000008.1, read as the reverse complement.
TCTGGGCGATCCTGGTCTCCTTCCTCGCCGTCGCGCTGGCGAGGCTGGCCCAGACGCTCAGGGCGACCACCAAGCTGGTCGCGGACGTGACCGACCAGGCCGTCCCGCTGCTCGCCGACGCCTCCGCGGCGGTGCGCTCCGCGCAGACCCAGATCGACCGGGTCGACGCCATCGCCTCCGACGTCCAGGAAGTCACGTCGAACGCCTCCGCGCTCTCGACGACCGTCGCGTCCACCTTCGGCGGCCCCCTGGTCAAGGTCGCCGCCTTCGGCTACGGCGTGCGCCGGGCCCTCGGCGGCCGCCGGGAGGACGTGCCCGTCCGGGAACCCCGGCGTACCGTGATCGTGGGCCGCACGGTCTCCCGGCGGGAGAAGCGCAGCGCCCGTGGAAAGAGGGACTGAGAGCCAGCCATGTTCCGCCGTACGTTCTGGTTCACGACCGGTGTCGCCGCCGGTGTCTGGGCCACCACCAAGGTCAATCGCAAGCTGAAGCAGCTGACCCCGGAGAGCCTCGCCGCGACCGCGGCCAACAAGGCCCTCGAGACGGGCGCGCGCCTGAAGGACCGTGCGGTGGGCTTCGCGCTCGACGTCCGCGACAACATGGCCCAGCGGGAGGCGGAGCTCCAGGACGCGCTCGGCATCGACGAGGACCCCGAACTCCCCGCGCCCCGGCGGTTCCCCGCCATCGAGAACAGCACCCACCCGAGGTACGTCCAGACCACGACGTACTCGTACGACCGGAATGAGGACCACTGATGGAGTCGGCCGAGATTCGCCGCCGCTGGCTGAGCTTCTACGAGGAGCGCGGGCACACCGTCGTCCCTTCGGCGTCGCTCATCGCGGACGACCCGACTCTGCTCCTCGTCCCCGCCGGCATGGTCCCCTTCAAGCCGTACTTCCTCGGTGAGGTCAAGCCGCCGTGGTCGCGCGCCACCAGCGTGCAGAAGTGCGTGCGCACCCCCGACATCGAAGAGGTCGGCAAGACCACCCGCCACGGCACGTTCTTCCAGATGTGCGGCAACTTCTCCTTCGGCGACTACTTCAAGGAAGGCGCCATCAAGTACGCCTGGGAGCTGCTCACCGGCGCCCAGGACAAGGGTGGTTACGGCCTGGATCCGGAGCGGCTCTGGATCACCGTCTACCTGGACGACGACGAGGCCGAGCGCATCTGGCACGAGGTCGTCGGCGTGCCCAAGGAGCGCATCCAGCGCCTCGGCATGAAGGACAACTACTGGTCCATGGGCGTCCCCGGACCCTGCGGCCCCTGTTCCGAGATCAACTACGACCGCGGCCCCGAGTTCGGCGTCGAGGGCGGCCCCGCCGTCAACGACGAGCGGTACGTGGAGATCTGGAACCTCGTCTTCATGCAGTACGAGCGCGGCGAGGGCATCGGCAAGGACAACTTCGAGATCCTCGGCGAGCTGCCGAGCAAGAACATCGACACGGGCCTGGGCCTCGAGCGTCTCGCCATGATTCTGCAGGGCGTGCAGAACATGTACGAGATCGACACCTCCATGGCCGTGATCAAGAAGGCCACCGAGCTGACCGGCGTGGCCTACGGCGACGCCCACGACTCGGACGTCTCCCTGCGCGTGGTCACCGACCACATGCGCACCTCCGTGATGCTCATCGGCGACGGTGTCACCCCCGGCAACGAGGGCCGCGGCTACGTCCTGCGCCGCATCATGCGCCGCGCCATCCGCAACATGCGCCTCCTCGGCGCCACCGGCCCGGTCGTCAAGGACCTCATCGACACCGTCATCGGCATGATGGGCCAGCAGTACCCGGAGCTGGTCACCGACCGCGAGCGCATCGAGAACGTCGCCCTCGCCGAGGAGGCCCGCTTCCTCAAGACCCTCAACGCCGGTACGAACGTCCTCGACGGCGCCGTCGGCGAGACCAAGGCCGCCGGCTCCACCGTGCTGGCCGGCGACAAGGCGTTCCTGCTCCACGACACCTGGGGCTTCCCGATCGACCTCACCCTGGAGATGGCCGCCGAGCAGGGGCTGTCCGTGGACGAGGACGGCTTCCGCCGCCTGATGAAGGAGCAGCGGGAGCGCGCCAAGGCCGACGCCCAGGCCAAGAAGACCGGCCACGCCGGCGCCGGCGCCTACCGGGAGATCGCCGACAAGGCCGGCGAGACCGAGTTCATCGGGTACGCCGACACCGAGGGCGAGTCCACCGTCGTCGGCATCCTCGTCGACGGTGTCTCCTCCCCGGCCGCCTCCGAGGGCGACGAGGTCGAGATCGTCCTGGACCGGACCCCGTTCTACGCCGAGGGCGGCGGCCAGATCGGCGACACCGGCCGGTTCAAGGTGGCCTCCGGTGCCGTCGTCGAGATCCGCGACACCCAGAAGCCGGTCCCGGGCGTCTACGTCCACAAGGGCGTCGTCCAGGTCGGCGAGGTGACCGTCGGCGATCTGGTGCACGCCACGATCGACTCCCGCCGGCGCACCGCCATCGCCCGCGCCCACTCGGCCACCCACCTCACCCACCAGGCCCTGCGTGACGCGCTCGGCCCGACGGCCGCCCAGGCCGGTTCCGAGAACCAGCCCGGCCGGTTCCGCTTCGACTTCGGCTCCCCGTCCGCCGTTCCCACGGCCGTGATGACCGACGTCGAGCAGAAGATCAACGAGGTGCTCGCCCGCGATCTCGACGTGCGCGCCGACATCATGGGCATCGACGAGGCCAAGAAGCAGGGCGCCATCGCCGAGTTCGGCGAGAAGTACGGCGAGCGGGTCCGCGTGGTGACCATCGGCGACTTCTCCAAGGAGCTGTGCGGCGGCACCCACGTCCACAACACCGCCCAGCTGGGCCTGGTGAAGCTGCTCGGCGAGTCGTCGATCGGCTCGGGCGTGCGCCGTATCGAGGCTCTCGTCGGCGTCGACGCCTACAACTTCCTCGCCCGTGAGCACACGGTCGTCGCCCAGCTCCAGGAGCTGATCAAGGGCCGTCCGGAGGAGCTCCCGGAGAAGGTCTCCGCCATGCTCGGCAAGCTGAAGGACGCCGAGAAGGAGATCGAGAAGTTCCGCGCGGAGAAGGTCCTGCAGGCCGCCGCCGGTCTCGCCGAGTCCGCCAAGGACGTCCACGGGATCGCCCTGGTCACCGGGCAGGTCCCCGACGGCACGACCCCCGACGACCTGCGCAGGCTGGTCCTGGACGTGCGCGGCCGCATCCAGGGCGGCCGGGCCGCCGTGGTCGCCCTGTTCACCGTGAACAACGGCAAGCCGCTCACGGTCATCGCCACCAACGAGGCCGCCCGCGAGCGCGGTCTGAAGGCCGGCGACCTGGTCCGTGCGGCCGCCAAGACCCTCGGCGGCGGCGGTGGCGGCAAGCCGGACGTCGCCCAGGGCGGCGGCCAGAACCCGGGCGCGGTCGGCGAGGCCGTCGCCGCGGTCGAGCGGCTCGTGGCCGACACGGCCAAGTGAGCGATGCGATGAGAAGGGGCCGTCGACTCGCGATCGATGTCGGGGACGCCCGGATCGGGGTCGCCTCGTGCGACCCCGACGGGATCCTCGCCACCCCGGTGGAGACGGTCCCCGGCCGGGACCTCCCGGCGGCCCACCGACGGCTGAGGCAACTCGTCGAGGAGTACGAACCGATCGAGGTCGTCGTCGGTCTCCCTCGCTCCCTCAAGGGGGGCGAGGGCCCGGCCGCGGTAAAGGTTCGCGGCTTCGCACAGGAGCTCGCCAAGGGCATCGCCCCCGTCTCCGTACGCCTGGTGGACGAGCGGATGACGACCGTGACGGCCAGTCAGGGACTGCGCGCCTCAGGGGTGAAGGCGAAGAAGGGCCGGTCGGTGATCGACCAGGCAGCCGCTGTGATCATCCTTCAACAGGCCCTGGAATCCGAACGGGTGTCAGGTAAAGCACCGGGCGAGGGCGTCGAAGTGGTCATCTGATCGCGATACGGTAACGTTCCGCGCGATGCGGTAGGTGTTCGAACAGCCGCCGCACAGAGAGAGGCGGAACGGTGACGGACCTGGGAAGGCCGCGTGATCGCCGCCTCGCGGCTCTAGGGGATCGATGACTGAGTATGGCCGGGGCCCAGGCTCCGAACCGTGGCATCCGGAGGACCCGTTGTACGGGGACGGCGGATGGGACGGGCAGCAGCAGGCCCACCAGGGCCATCAGCCTGCCTACGGCGGCCAGCCGCAGCACCACCACTACCCGCAGCAGCCGCAGCAGCCGGGATACGGCGACTGGGGCAACGGACAGGCGCAGCAGTACGACCAGCAGCAGTACGACCCGCAGCAGTACGGTCAGCAGCAGTACCCGCACCAGCCCTACGACCCTCAGCAGTACCAGCAGCAGGGTTATCACGAGGGCTACCAGGAAGGCGGTTGGGACGGCACCGGCACCCATGCCCATGTGCCGTACGCCGCCGACCCCGGTGACCCGTACGGCCAGCAGCCCGCCGCGTACGGCGCCGAACAGCCCGACCTCTACGGCACCCCCGACGCCTACCCGCCGCCGGAGCCCCCGGCCCGCCGGGTCGCCGAACCGCAGCCGGAACCCGAGGCGGAGGCCGAACAGAAACCCGACTGGGACCCCGGACCCGACCAGGGCGAGCACGCGTTCTTCGCGGGCGGGGGCGGCGGCGACGAGGACGACGACGATCCCGACGGCCGCGGGGGCCGCAGGGGTCGCGGCGGCAAGGACGCCAAGGGCGGCAAGGGCAAGAAGAAGAGCCGCAACGGCTGCGCCTGCCTGGTCGTCGTACTGGTGTTCGCCGGTGGGGTCGGCGGCGTCGGCTACTTCGGCTACAACTTCTACCAGAATCGTTACGGCGCGGCCCCGGACTACTCGGGCAACGGTACGACCCAGACGGTCAGCGTCCAGGTGCCGGAAGGCTCGGGCGGCGCGGCGATCGGCCGTCTGCTGAAGGAGGCCGGTGTCGTCAAGAGCGTCGACGCCTTCGTCTCCGCCGCCACGAACAATCCCAACGGGGACAAGATCCAGGCGGGCGCGTACATTCTGAAGAAGGAGATGTCCGCGAAGGCGGCCGTCGAGATGATGCTCGACGGCGACAGCCAGGCCAATGTGCTGGTCAAACCCGGGCAGCGTAACGTCGAGGTCTACAAGGCCATCGACGAGAAACTCGCCCTTTCCGCCGGCACCACCAAGAAGATCGCCGAGAAGGACTACAAAACTCTCGGGCTGCCCAAGTGGGCGAACGACAACAGCGCCATAAAGGATCCCCTGGAGGGCTTCCTCTTCCCGGGCACCTATCCCGCGGCCAAGGGCATGAAGCCCGAGGCGGTGCTGAAGGGGATGGTGACCAACGCCGCGAAGAAGTACGCGGAGTACGACCTGGAGGCCAAGGCAAAGACGTTCAAGCTGGCGAGCCCGCTCCAGATGGTCACGGTCGCGAGCCTCGTCCAGGCCGAGGGCAAGACCGAGGAGGACTACCGCAAGATGGCGGAGGTCGTCTACAACCGCCTCGACCGCGCGAACCCCCAGACGTACGGATTCCTGCAGTTCGACTCGACCTTCAATTACCTGAGGGGCGAAAGCAAGATCAATATCAGCGAGTCGGAGATCAACAGCAACAAGGATCCGTACAACACCTACACCAACAAGGGTCTGCCGCCCGGACCGATCGGCAATCCCGGCGATGTCGCGATCAAGGCGATGCTGAATCCGACCGACGACGGCTGGTACTACTTCGTGGCGACCGACGGGGTGAGCAAGACCGAATTCGCCAGGACGCACGCAGATTTCCTGAAGCTCAAGGACAAGTTCGATGAGAGCACGGGCAACTGACGCCCACCGGGCTGCCGTTCTCGGCAGCCCCATCGCCCACTCCCTCTCGCCGGTGCTGCACCGTGCCGCCTACGAGGCGCTCGAGCTCACCGACTGGACGTACGACCGCTTCGAGATCGACGAGGCCGCCCTGCCGGGCTTCGTCGCGGGGCTCGGCGGGGAGTGGGCCGGGCTGTCCCTGACCATGCCGCTCAAGCGGGCGGTCATTCCGCTGCTCGACGAGATCAGCGAGACGGCCGCCTCCGTGGACGCGGTCAACACCCTGCTGTTCACCGAGGACGGCCGCCGCGTCGGCGACAACACCGACATCCCCGGCATGGTCGCCGCCCTGCGCGAGCACGGCGTCGAGCAGGTCGACTCGGCCGCGATCCTCGGCGCCGGCGCCACCGCGTCCTCCGCGCTCGCCGCCCTGGCCCGGGTCTGCTCCGGCGAGATCGTGGCGTACGTCCGCAGCGCGGCCCGCGCCGACGAGATGCGGCAGTGGGGCGAGCGCCTGGCCGTCGACGTCCGTGTCGCCGACTGGTCCGCGGCGGCCGACGCCCTGCGCTTCCCGCTCGTCGTCGCCACGACCCCGGCCGGGGCGACGGACGCCCTGGCGGCGTCGGTGCCCGAGCGGCCCGCGACCCTCTTCGACGTCCTCTACGAGCCCTGGCCGACCGAGCTGGCCGCCCGCTGGTCCATGTTCGGCGGCGCCGTCGTCAGCGGCCTCGACCTCCTCGTCCACCAGGCCGTGCTCCAGGTGGAACAGATGACCGGCATCACCCCGGCCCCCGTGGAAGCCATGCGCAAGGCGGGCGAACACGCCCTCGCCTCCCGGCAGACCGTCCAGCCCTGAACACCGCCGGGACCGGCTCCCGGGCCGTTTCGTCCGTCCAATGGACCGGAAGCCCGATCCGTGCCGCGGACGTGGGAGGATCGAGGTGGCTGGCCGGAACCGCGCACCCGGCCCGGCCGAGGACGTACGCGAGGACGCGCGTAGGGCAGTACCAGGGCGCGAGCACTGAGGAGCATCGTTGAGCAGGCTGCGTTGGCTGACCGCGGGGGAGTCCCACGGTCCCGCACTTGTCGCGACGCTGGAGGGCCTTCCCGCCGGCGTGCCGATCACCACGGAGATGGTGGCCGACCATCTCGCGCGGCGGCGGCTCGGCTACGGTCGCGGCGCGCGGATGAAGTTCGAGCGCGACGAGGTCACCTTCCTCGGCGGCGTCCGGCACGGCCTGACCCTCGGCTCCCCGATCGCGATCATGGTGGGCAACACCGAGTGGCCCAAGTGGGACCAGGTCATGGCGGCCGACCCGGTCGACCCGGAGATCCTCGCCGGCCTCGCCCGCAACGCCCCGCTGACCCGGCCCCGCCCCGGCCACGCCGACCTGGCCGGCATGCAGAAGTACGGCTTCGACGAGGCCCGCCCGATCCTGGAGCGCGCCTCCGCCCGCGAGACCGCCGCCCGCGTGGCCCTCGGCGCGGTCGCCCGCTCCTACCTCAAGGAGACGGCCGGCATCGAGATCGTCTCCCATGTGATCGAACTGGCCGCCGCGAAGGCGCCCTACGGTGTCTACCCCACCCCCGCCGACGTCGAGAAGCTGGACGCCGACCCGGTGCGCTGCCTGGACGCGGACGCCTCGAAGGCGATGGTCGCGGAGATCGACCAGGCCCACAAGGACGGCGACACCCTCGGCGGCGTGGTCGAGGTCCTGGCGTACGACGTCCCCGTCGGCCTCGGCTCCCACGTGCACTGGGACCGCCGCCTCGACGCCCGCCTCGCCGCCGCCCTCATGGGCATCCAGGCCATCAAGGGCGTCGAGGTCGGCGACGGCTTCGACCTCGCGCGCGTGCCCGGCTCCAAGGCCCACGACGAGATCCTCACCACCCCCGAGGGCATCCGCCGCTCCTCCGGCCGCTCCGGCGGCACCGAGGGCGGTCTGACCACCGGCGAGCTGCTGCGCGTGCGTGCCGCGATGAAGCCGATCGCGACCGTGCCGCGCGCCCTGCGCACGGTCGACGTGACCACCGGCGAGCAGGCCCAGGCCCACCACCAGCGCTCCGACGTGTGCGCGGTCCCCGCGGCCGGCATCGTCGCCGAGGCCATGGTGGCCCTCGTCCTGGCGGACGCCGTCGCGGAGAAGTTCGGCGGCGACAGCGTCCCCGAGACTCGCCGCAACGTCCGGTCCTACCTCGACCACCTCCACATCCGATGAGCGGGCCCCTGGTCGTCCTGGTCGGCCCGATGGGCGTCGGCAAGTCCACCGTCGGGCAGCTGCTCGCCGAGCGGCTCGGCACCGGCTACCGGGACACCGACGACGACATCGTCGCCGAGCAGGGCCGCAGCATCGCGGAGATCTTCGTCGACGAGGGCGAGGAGACGTTCCGCGCGGTCGAGAAGCGGGCCGTGCGCCGCGCGCTCGCCGAGCACGAGGGCGTCCTGGCGCTCGGCGGCGGCTCGATCCTCGACGAGGACAGCCGCGCCCTGCTCGCCGACCAGCGCGTGGTCTATCTGTCGATGGACGTCGAGGAGGCCGTCAAGCGCACCGGCCTCAACGCGGCCCGCCCGCTGCTCGCCGTCAACCCGCGCAAGCAGTGGCGCGAGCTGATGGAGGCCCGCCGCGGCCTGTACGAGGAGGTCGCCACCGCCGTGGTGACGACGGACGGCCGTACGCCCGAAGAGGTCACCCAAGCCGCCCTGGACGCACTGGAGTTGAAGGAAGCATGAGCAGCAGTGAGGCGGTGACCCGGATCCGGGTCGGCGGCAGCGCGGGCTCCGAGCCGTACGAGGTCCTGGTGGGCCGTCAGCTCCTCGGTGAACTCGCCGGTCTGATCGGCCCCAAGGCCAAGCGCGTCGCGGTGATCCACCCCGAGGCCCTCGCCGAGACCGGGGACGCGCTCCGCGCCGACCTGGCCGGACAGGGCTACGACGCCGTCGCCATCCAGGTGCCCAACGCGGAGGAGGCCAAGACCGCCGAGGTCGCCGCGTACTGCTGGAAGGCGCTCGGCCAGTCCGGCTTCACCCGCACCGACGTCGTCGTGGGCGTCGGCGGCGGCGCCACCACGGACCTCGCCGGGTTCGTGGCCGCCACCTGGCTGCGCGGGGTGCGCTGGATCGCCGTACCGACGACCGTGCTCGCCATGGTGGACGCGGCCGTGGGCGGCAAGACCGGCATCAACACCGCCGAGGGCAAGAACCTCGTCGGTTCCTTCCACCCGCCGACCGGGGTCCTGTGCGACCTGGCCGCGCTGGACTCCCTCCCGGTCAACGACTACGTCTCGGGGCTCGCGGAGATCATCAAGGCCGGCTTCATCGCCGACCCGGCGATCCTCGACCTCATCGAGTCCGACCCCGAGGCCGCCCGCACCCCGGCAGGCCCGCACACCGCCGAGCTGATCGAACGCTCCATCAAGGTCAAGGCGGACGTGGTCTCCTCCGACCTGAAGGAGTCGGGTCTGCGGGAGATCCTCAACTACGGCCACACCCTCGCGCACGCCATCGAGAAGAACGAGCGCTACAAGTGGCGGCACGGCGCGGCCGTGTCCGTCGGCATGCACTTCGCCGCCGAACTGGGCCGCCTCGCGGGCCGCCTCGACGACGCGACGGCGGACCGCCACCGCTCGATCCTGGAGTCCGTCGGGCTTCCCCTCCACTACCGCCACGACCAGTGGCCCAAGCTGCTGGAGACCATGAAGGTCGACAAGAAGTCGCGGGGCGACCTGCTGCGCTTCATCGTCCTCGACGGGCTCGCCAAGCCGACCGTCCTGGAGGGCCCCGACCCGGCGGTCCTCCTCGCCGCCTACGGCGAAGTCGGCCAGTAAGTCCCCGGGGATCCCTTCCGCCCGATTCCCCTTCCACACAGGGCACTTCGGACCGCCCCCGGCCGTTCACCAAACGACGGCCGGGGGCGGTACCGTTCAGAATCGAAAACGGGCACACGCCCCCAGCCAGCGCCCATTGCCTGTACGAGACGGAGTGGCACCGGATGCAGCACGCAGTGGGTTCTCCGCTGCCGCCGCCCCATCAGCCGGGGCACGGTCCGGCCGCCGGCTGGTCGCCGGCCGCACAACACCCGGGCCCGCACCAGCCGGGCAGCCCCCCGCACCAGCCGGGCGGCGCCCCCCACCACCAGCCGGGCTACCTGGGCGCCCCTCCTCCCTCCGGGCCCGTCCCGCCCGCTCCCCGGCCCCCCGTGCCGCCGCCCCCGGCCCCCCAGCACGCCCCCGTCCCGCACGGCACCGCCCCGCACGGCACCGACGTCACCGGCCATGTCCCGCTGCCGCCCGGTGGCCCCGTGGCGATGCCCACCGTCCCGCCCGCCGCCCCCGGACCGGACCTCGCGACCACCACCGTCGCCGTGCTGCTCATCGGTCCCGCGGGCGCCGGAAAGACCAGCGTCGCCAAGTTCTGGGCCGACCACCGCCGGGTCCCCACCGCCCACGTCAGCCTCGACGACGTCCGCGAATGGGTCCGCTCGGGCTTCGCCGACCCGCAGCGAGGCTGGAACGACCACTCCGAGGCCCAGTACCGCCTGGCCCGCCGCACCTGCGGCTTCGCCGCCCGCAACTTCCTCGCCAACGGCATCTCCTGCATCCTCGACGACGCGATCTTCCCGGACCGCCCGGTCGTGGGCCTCGGCGGCTGGAAGCGCCACGTCGGCCCCGGACTCCTCCCGGTCGTCCTCCTCCCCGGCCTGGAGGTCGTCCTGGAACGCAACGCCCAGCGCTCCGGCAACCGCCGCCTCACCGACGAGGAGGTCGCCCGCATCCACGGCCGCATGGCCGGCTGGTACGGCTCCGGCCTCCCGATCATCGACAACTCCCAGCTCGACGTCCCGTCGACGGCGAAGGTCCTGGACGACGTCCTGTCGAGAGCGATCGCGAGCCCGCCGAAGTGGTAGGGGACTTTTGAGGGGCGTGGGGGCGAACACCCCGGGGGCGCGGGGAACTGCGCGACAAGCCCCCAGCGGGCCCGCACCCGCCCACGCACCCCACTCGGCCCCTCCCAACCGGCACAATCCCCCCACCCCTCATACGCTCGACTCATGTCAGAGGTGTACGGGTCACGCCGCAAGCGACTGAGGGACCGCTGCAACGCCGGCGGCAGCACAGCCGCGCTCATCTCCCGCCCGGCCAATGTGAGGTACCTCGCCGGCGCCGCCCCCAAGGCGGCCGTGCTGCTCCTGGGCAGACGCGAGGACGAGGACCTCCTCGTCTGCCCGGGCCCGCCCGACGACCGCCCGGGTGAAGCGCGCCCCGACGAACAGCTGAGGGCGCACACCCTGCCCCACGCCGGAGGCGACCCCGCCGTCGCCGCCGCGGACATCCTCACGGCCGGGGGCGGCGACTCCCTCGCGGTCGAGGAACACCACCTCACGGTGGCCCGCCATCGCGCCCTGCGCTCCGTCGCCCCCCGCCTGCGCCTCGCGGACCTCGGCAGCGCCGTCGAACAGCTCCGCGTCGTCAAGGACGAGGAGGAGATCTCCTGTCTCCGCGTCGGCGCCGAGATCGCCGACCAGGCCCTCGGCGAGCTGCTCGAGTCCATCCTCGTCGGCCGCACCGAGCGGCACCTCGCCCTCGAACTCGAGCGGCGCCTCGTCGACCACGGCGCCGACGGCCCCGCCTTCCCCACCTCGGTGGCCACCGGCCCGAACTCCGGCCGGCCCGGCCACCGCCCCACGGACCGCAGGGTCGAGGAGGGCGACTTCCTCTCGGTCTGCCTCGGCGCCGCCTACCGCGGCTACCGCTGCGAGATCGGCCGCACCTTCGTCATCGGCACGTCCCCCGCCGACTGGCAGATCGAGCTGTACGACCTCGTCTTCGCAGCCCAGCGCGCCGGGCGGGAGTCCCTGGCACCCGGCGCCGCCTATCGTGACGTGGACCGTGCGGCCCGCCAGGTACTGGACTCCGCGGGGTACACCGAGGGCCTCCCGGCACTCACCGGGCACGGGGTCGGACTCGAAATCGACGAGGACCCGCAGTTGACTCCCGCGGCCATGGGTAAACTGGACGCTTGCGTGCCGGTCACCGTCGAACCGGGGGTCCACCTCCCGGGCCGGGGCGGTGTCCGGATCGATGACACGCTCGTCGTGCGCCCCGAGGCGGACGGCGGACCCGAGCTACTCACCATCACGACCAAGGAGCTGCTCGCGCTGTAGAGGTGCGTGCCCCGGGGTCGTCCACGTCAGTCCAGGAGATTCCGCAACCGTGGCTTCCACGAACGACCTCAAGAACGGCCTGGTGCTCAAGCTCGAAGGCGGCCAGCTCTGGTCCGTCGTCGAGTTCCAGCACGTCAAGCCCGGCAAGGGCCCGGCCTTCGTGCGCACCAAGCTGAAGAACGTGCTGTCCGGCAAGGTGGTCGACAAGACCTTCAACGCCGGCGTCAAGGTCGAGACGGCCACTGTCGACAAGAGCGACATGCAGTTCTCGTACATGGACGGCGACTACTTCGTCTTCATGGACATGGAGACCTACGACCAGCTGCACATCGACCGCAAGACCGTCGGTGACGCCGCGAACTTCCTGATCGAGGGCTTCGAGGCCACCGTCGCCCGGCACGAGGGCGAGGTGCTCTTCGTCGAGCTGCCGGCCGCCGTCGAGCTGACCGTCGCCGAGACCGAGCCGGGCCTGCAGGGCGACCGCTCCACCGGCGGCACCAAGCCCGCCACCCTGGAGACCGGTCACCAGATCCAGGTCCCGCTCTTCATCACCACCGGTGAGAAGATCAAGGTCGACACCCGCAGCAGCGACTACCTCGGCCGGGTGAACAGCTAACCGTGGCTGCCCGCAACACGGCCCGCAAGCGCGCCTTCCAGATCCTCTTCGAGGGCGACCAGCGCGGCGCCGACGTCCTCACGGTCCTCGCGGACTGGGTCCGGCACTCCCGGGCCGACACCCGGCAGCCGCCGGTGAGCGAGTACACGATGCAGCTGGTCGAGGGCTACGCGGACCACGTGAAGCGGATCGACGAGCTGATCGCGCAGTACTCCGTCGGCTGGACGCTCGACCGGATGCCGGTCGTCGACCGCAACATCCTGCGGCTCGGCGCCTACGAGCTGATCTGGGTCGACGAGACCCCGGACGCCGTCGTCATCGACGAGATGGTGCAGCTGGCGAAGGAGTTCTCCACGGACGACTCCCCGTCGTTCGTCAACGGTCTGCTCGCCCGCCTGAAGGAGCTCAAGCCGTCGCTCCGCCGCGACCAGGCCTGAGCGGTACGCGCAGCACGACAGAACGCCGGAGGGCCCGCAGCATCACCGCTGCGGGCCCTCCGGCATCTGCGTGCCCCGGGCGCCCCCGAGGCCCCCAGAACGCCGCCGGGGTGGCCCCGCGAAGCTGTAGCGGAAGTAGCCGTCCGCCGACGCCTTGACCGTGGTCTTGAGGGTGCCGGTG